>DATAPW010000180.1:0-18125 GCA_036265005.1 Acetobacteraceae bacterium
CGCTCGACGTCCGTTACCGCCTGCTGCCCGAGTTGCTGCACACATCGGACATCGTCACGCTCCACGTGCCGCTGACCAGGCTGACGCGCAACATGATCAGTGCGGCCGAATTGGGGTACATGCAGCCGCACGCGGTGCTGATCAATTGCAGCCGCGGCCCGGTGATCGATTTTCCAGCGCTGCACGACGCGCTGAGCAACGGACGCATTGCCGGCGCGGGGCTCGATGTGTTCCCCGCAGAACCGCCATCGCCGTCGGAGCCTGTGCTGTCGCTGGACAACGTTGTGCTGACACCACATCTTGCGGGAGCGAGCCGGGAGACGCGGGTGAAGCAGACGCGCAACGCCTTTGACAACGTGCTCCGCGTGAGCCGTGGTGAACGCCCGCTCTGGGTGGTGCCGGAACTCCGCGATATGGCGTTACGCGCATGACCGAGCGTGGCGGGTTACCACCTGTGAGGGTGGAGGTGACGACAACATTCCTAACCGAAGCCGCCGCCCGGCAGCGCGCCTATGAGGTGCGGCGGAAGCTTTGGACGGCGGCCTTTCACCCGTCAGACCCGCGAGCCCAGGCAGCGTCGCGCTCGCGGCGGGTGGGTCGAATCCATGACCCTCGCCAGGGCAAATTCGACCTGTAGCGAACAATGGCGCAGATGGGTCCTTTAAGGGTAAACTATCCTGCCCAGGGATATCCCAGGAGATGCTTGTGATCTTCCGCCAGTTGTTCGACGCGACATCAGGCACCTACACCTATCTGCTCGCATCCCGACGCGGCGGCGAGGCGCTGATCATCGACCCGGTACTGGAGCGGGTCGACCGTTACCTGCAACTCATCCGGGAGTTGGACCTGAAGCTGGTAAAGGCGATCGACACCCATCTGCACGCCGACCACATTACCGGCCTGGGCGCGCTGCGCGACCGCACGCGCTGCATCACGGTCATGGGCGAGCAGTCCAGCGTCGATGTGGTATCGATGCGGATCGCCGATGGCGACCGGCTCGGCATCGAAGGCATCAGCCTCGATGTCGCCTACACGCCCGGCCATACCGACGATTCTTACAGCTTCATCATGCCGGACCGGGTGTTCACTGGCGACACGCTGCTGATCCGCGGCACCGGGCGCACCGATTTCCAGAACGGCGATCCGCGGGTCCAGTACGAGTCAATCTTCCATCGTCTGCTGCGGCTGCCGGACGAAACGATGGTGTTCCCCGCGCATGACTACAAAGGTGACACCGTCAGCACGATCGGCGAGGAAAAGCGCTACAATCCGCGGCTTCAGGTGAAGTCGATCGACGAGTACGCCGAACTGATGAACGGGCTGAACCTGTCGAACCCGAAAATGATGGACGTCGCTGTGCCTGCCAACATGCGCCAGGGCCTGGCGCAGCAGGAGATCGCACGGCGCGGCTGGGCGGTGACGGCCGAGCAGGCGAGGGACCTGGTGGGCAGCCGCGAGGTCGTGCTGATCGATCTGCGCGAACGGACTGAAGGTGAGAAGCATGGCGTGATTCCCGGTTCCCTGCATGCTCCCTACCCGGACCTCCAGGAGAACATCCAGGACGGCGGCATGCTGCACGAACTGGCCAGCGCGACGAGCAAGCGCCTCGTATTCTATTGTGCGTTCGGCGAGCGGTCTGCGATGGCGGTGCAGGCAGCGCAGGACGCAGGTCTGGCCACTGCCTGTCATATCCACGGTGGCATTGATGCCTGGAAGAAGGCAGACGGTCCGATAACACACTGATCCGTTAGGAGGGTCCAAGATGGATGCGCTGGAATTGCTGGTTGGTCGGGAGTCGGCGGTAAAGCTGAGTTCGCCGGGACCGGATCACGACGCGCTGGAGGTAATGTTCCAGAGCGCATTGCGCGCGCCGGACCATGGCCGGCTGCGCCCATGGCGGTTCGTCGTGGTACCTGAGGAGAAGCGTGAACGCTTCGGTGAATTGATGGCGGATTGCCTGCGCCGGATGGACGCGAACGCCTCGGCCGAAATGTTGCAACGCGAACGCGACAAGGCGATGCGGGCGCCGGTGATCGTGGTGGTGGCGGCGACCGTCCATCGCGGACATAAGATTCCCGAGGTGGAGCAGCTTGTCTCCGCCGCGGCCGCCGCCGAGAACATCATGCTGGCGGCACGGGCGCAGGGGTTCGGCGCGATGTGGAAGACCGGCGCGCCGGCCTATGACGCATCGGTAAAGCAGGCTCTCGGCCTCGATCCCGACAATGACATAGTCGGCTTCCTCTACGTTGGGACCCAGGTCGGCGGTGGCTCGCCGGCCGCGCGTCCGGTGGTGCGCGACCTGGTTTCAGTGTGGCAGGGTTGAGCCGCCGGTAGGACATGCCGGCGTTCGTTGCCGGCCGGTGATGGCACCGATGGGAGGGACGCATGACAAATCCTGCCGAAAGCCGCGAGTTGACCCTCGTCGGTCCCGGAACCGTCATGGGCGGACTGATGCGGCAATACTGGTTGCCTGCTGCCAAGTCTTCCGAACTTGCTGCCGGCGGTGATCCGCTGCGGCTGATGCTGCTGGGCGAGAAGCTGATTGCATTCCGCGACCACACAGGACGGGTGGGCGTGATGGATCACCGTTGTCCGCATCGCTGCGCCTCGCTGTTCTATGGGCGCAACGAAGAAGGTGGCATCCGCTGCGTCTATCACGGCTGGAAATTCGATGCCGATGGCAACTGCCTCGACATGCCGAACCTGCCGCCGGAGCAGGATTTCCGGCAAAAGGTGCATGCCAAGGCCTACAAGGTCACCGAGCGGGCGGGTGTGATCTGGGTCTATATGGGCGATCGGGCCGAAGCGCCGGCATTTCCCGAAATCGAAGCCGCGCTGCTGCCGGAAGACGACCTGACGATCATGTTCGCGCAGCGCGAGTGCAACTGGCTGCAGGCGTTGGAAGGCGACATCGATACATCGCATTTCGGCTTCCTGCACGCCGGCAGCGTTCAGCCTGAGCATGTGTCGGATGACAACATGCTGAAGTATCAGGTCGGCAATCGTGCGCCGGCGTACCACGTGACCGATACCGACTGGGGCACGATGTACTGCGCCTATCGTCCAGCCGAGAATGACCGGACGTACTGGCGCTTTGCGCATTTCGGCTTCCCGTTCTGGACATGGGTGCCGCAGGGCGACTTCACGGATCGCGTGCAGGCGCGCGCCTGGGTTCCGATGGACGACACGCACACCATGTTCGTGTCGCTGACCTGGAAGCAGATGTCGCGCACGCCGCCGCTGAAGGATGGCAAGCCGATCCCTGGAGCCGTACCGGTGCTGGAGTACCAGCCCAACAGCACCGATTGGTACGGTCGTTGGCGACCGGCGGCAAACGCCGCGAACGACTATCAGATCGATCGCGAGGCGCAACGCAACGACGTGATCTATACCGGCATCTCGTATATTCACATGCAGGATCAGGCGATCACCGAGAGCATGGGTGAGATCGTCGATCATTCGTTCGAGCATCTGGCGCCGAGTGATCAGATGATCACGCGCACGCGCCGCCGGCTGCTGCTCGCCGCGCGCGCATTGCGTGACAAGGCAGTGGTGCCGCCGGGTGTGGAGGATCCGGGGATCTATATGCAGGCCCGCAGCGGTGAGGCGGTGCTGGCTGCGGAGGACTGGCAGGAAGCGTATCGCGACCGGCTGCGCCATGTGGTGCGGCCGACGGGATGGCGCGAAGCGGCGGATTAGCCTGGGAGAGGCAGGCCAGCATCAGGAGAAGGTCGCATGGTGAGCAGTGATCGCCTCGATCCGGACCTCGTCCAGGATCTGGTCAACAAGGCCCATAGTGACTTCGCGCGTGTCCGCGCGTTGCTGGAGGGCGAACCGGCGCTGGTCAATGCTGCATGGGATTGGGGCGCGGGTGATTGGGAGACCGCACTTGGCGCGGCCGCACATATGGGGCGAAGAGACATCGCGCTCTACCTGCTCGAACGGGGCGCGCGTATGGACGTCTTCGCGGCGGCAATGCTTGGGCACCTGGACATCGTGCGGGCGACAATCGCCGCGATTCCGCAGGCGCGGACATGGAAAGGCCCGCACGGGATTCCTCTGCTGATGCACGCAGAGGCGGGTGGTGCTGCAGCGGCTCCCGTCGCGGATTTTCTTAGGACGCTTGCGTCCTAAGCGTCTCCGCGTCGCCGCATGACCATCGCGGCAAACGCGCCGAGGCCGAAGTTGATGGCGATCCCGGCGAGCGACAGCAGGACCAGCGCGGCGAACATGCGCGGGACCTGGAGCCGGTAGCCTGCCTCCAGGATGCGATAGGCCAGGCCTGACGCGAACCCGCCTGATCCGGCAACGAACTCGGCGACCACCGCACCGACCAGCGCCAAGCCGCCGGAGATGCGCAGGCCGGCGAGAAAATACGGCAGCGCCGCGGGCAGGCGGAGCAGCCACAATGTGGCCAAACGGCTCGCGCCGTACAGACGGAACAGATCCGTGAGCTCCGCGGGCGCCGATGCCAGGCCGGCAGCGGTATTGGCGAACACCGGAAAGAACGCGACGATCGTCGCGCACACCACCAGCGAAGCGAACGGATCGCCGACCCACACGATGATAAGAGGCGCTATGGCGACGATTGGCGTCACCTGAAGTACCACAGCCCACGGCTGGATTGCCGCTGCCAGCAGGCGGCTCGAGGCGATCGCCACCGCGAGCGCCACACCAAGGATTGCCGCGACACACAGCGCAGCGAAGGTCACCAGCAGGGTCGATGCGAGCGACGACAGCAGACCGTACGGGTCGGCCAGGAACGCTGCGATGATCGCAAGCGGACCAGGTACCAGGTATGACGGTACCTGGGTGATCCGCACCGCTGCCTCCCAGGCAACCAGTGCGGCCAGAGCAAATAGGGCGGGCGCGTATTTCATGCCGCCAAGGCGCGCTGCATCTCGCGGGTTATTTGCGCCACCAATCCTGCATAGGCAGGATCCAGTCGTGCTTCCACACCGGCGCGCAGCGGCGACGCGATCTCGCGATCGATGCGTCCCGGTCGCGGCGTCATCAATACAATGCGGCGTGCAAGGAAAGCGGCTTCGTAAATCGAATGGGTGACAAACACGATCGTACAGCCGAGTTCCTGCCAGAGCGACTGCAGATCTTCCTGCAATGTATGGCGGGTGAATTCATCGAGGGCAGCGAATGGTTCATCCATCAGCAGCAGTCGCGGTCGTGTCACCAGGGCGCGCGCGATCGATACGCGCATGCGCATCCCACCGGAGAGCTGCCGCGGACGTGCCTTGGCAAAGCCGTGCAATCCGACGCGCTCCAGTGCTGCGTCCACCAGCGGCGCCGCCTGCTCGCGCGCAACGCCGCGCAGGCGCAGCGGTAGGAACACGTTATCGGCGGCGCTCGCCCAGGGGAGCAGCGTGGCGTCTTGGAAAACGAAGCCAATCTCGCCTTGCGTCGGCGCGTGTCCTGCATCCCAGGTCACGCTGCCCACGTCCGGCTGCTCCAGCCCGGCGATCAGCCGCAGCAGCGTGGATTTGCCGCAGCCGGATGGCCCCAGCAGGGCCATGAAGTCGCCGGCGGCGATGTCGAGTGAAACGTTCCGCAGCGCCTCGACATGACCGAAGCGCCGTCCGACGGAGGCGAGTTGCAGCATCGTCAGGCGCTGTGGCAGAGGAGGGCGCGCATCTACTTCTTCAACTCCATGCCCACGCGCTTGTCGACAAAGCGCGTCGTATAGGCCTTGGTCACGTCGAGGCCCTTTGGATACACGCCGACATCTGCCATGGAATGATAGAATTCCGTCCAGCGTGCGTCGGTCATCGCGCCGATCCCCAGCTTCAGCGCATCGCCGGAATCGACGATGCCGTACATCTTCATCACGTCGCGGCCATAGTTCAGCAATGCGTCGGACATCTCGGGATTGTCCTGCTTGATCAATCTGTTCGCCGGCGCGGGGTCGCCGTAGAGGTACGAGTACCAGCCCTCGATCGAGGCATCGACGAAGCGCTGCACGAGGTCAGGGTTTTCCGTCACCAGTCTTGTGCTGGTCGTGACGATGTTCCCGTAGCCGGCATAACCTGCATCGGCCAGCAGCAGCACGACCGGCTTGAAATGCGCGGCATGCTCGATGGCAAATGGCTCCGATCCGAGATAGCCCTGCTGCACCAGCGATTTATCTGCCAGGAACGGCTGCAGGTTGAAGGTGTACGGCCGAATCTGCCCATCGCTGTAGCCGAATTTTCCGGCGATGAAACGCCACCAGCTAGCGCGTGTGTCGGCACCGATCAGGATCGGCCTGCCCTTCAGTGCGGCGAAATTGTCGTTGCCTTGTCCCGGATGCGCGATCAGCACCGAAGGATCCTTCTGGAACATTGCGGCGATCGCGATGAACGGCAGGTTCTGCTGCGCGAACTCGATCGCGCGGCCGCCGCCCAGGTTGAAGTTAAGCCGGCCAGCCATCATGAGCTGCATCTGGTTAACCTGCGGTCCGCCCTGTCGGATGGTCACCTTGAGCCCATGTCCGGCGTACAGTCCGGTGGCAACCGCCTGGTAGTAACCGCCATATTCCGCTTCGGCGACCCAATCGAGGCCGAAGCTGACGGCGTCTTCGGCATGCGCTGCCGTGGCGCTGAGCAATATGGCGAGCAGGGCGGCGATCTGTCGCATGGGGGTCTCGATTCGCACTGTGGGGTATCCATCCTGCACAATGCTCACGCGATCGGGGAGGTGGCATGGCCGAGCCGCGGGTGAAGGCTGGTCTGTGGGTGAAAATGGCGCTGCGGCTGGGAGACCTGGGCGGTCGGCCCGGGGCTGTCCTGCGGAGGGGCGATCCTGATTCGGGTGGCATCCTGGTCGTGCTGCGCGGTCGCGAGGGGCTTGCGGTGCTGTCCCAAATGCGCGCCGCCGATGGCCAACAGGCATGGATGCGCGCGACCGGGGCAGCACCGGTGGATCAGGCCGCGGCGGATGCCTATGTCGCGCGACAGGTGAAGTTCGACCCTGACGTTTGGGTGCTGGAATTCGAGGCGCCGGACATGGTCCCGCCATTCGAGGCGAAACTGGTGTAACCGCGTAGGATGAGGAATCGCAGGTGATTGTCGTCGATCAGAACCATTCCGGGCAGGCGATCGATCTGTCGGTCGGTCAGGTGTTCGAACTTCGCCTCGCGGAGAACCCGACCACCGGATACCGTTGGACGTTCGTCCACGATGGTGCGCCCGTGTGTGTGGTCATCAGCGATCGGCTCGAACGCCAGTCCCCGGGGTCGCCGGGTCAGGGCGGCACGCATTCCTGGCAGATCAAGGGGGCCGCGACAGGCGAAGCCGACATCACCATGCAGTACAGCCGCAGTTTTCAGCCGGATGCGGTGACGAATTCCTTCGCATTGCATGTGCGCGTGACGCCATGACAACGCGGATCCACGGGCACCGTGCCCGCGGATCCGCGTGCGTCGTCAACCCTGGACCAGGCGGACGGTCCAAAAGTCGCTCGCAAGGTTATGCGCCGTCAGGTAGGCGTAGGGGATCGTGAAGTAGCCTTGCATCCCCCAGCCGGGACCCCACGAGTTCCGCACGATGAACCTCTGCTGGGTGTCGTCGTAGCCCACCGCCATCACCGCATGGCCACCGAGGACACTTTCACCTGCTGCGGGCATCGGCACAACGCCGGTTTGCGCCACCGTCTGGCTTTCGAAGCTGTCGTACACGGTGAATCCAAATACGAAGGGGAAGCCCGACGCCAGGCATCCCTTCATCTGGGTCAGTGTTTGTGTCAGCCGGCTGTAACTGACGGCACGGTCGTGCAGCGCATCGCTGAACGCCGCCGGCGGCGGCTTCTGCGTGAACTTGGTGATGTCATATGGCCAATCCGTCTCCGGCGGGACACCCTGGTTGGCAACAACCTTGATGCCGTCGCGGATCTGCGCACCGCTGTCGGTGCCGACGGTTCCTTCGATCACCCGCTCACCGTAGTAAATGAACAGGCGTGACGGCACGAAGTCCGGCGTGAGATGCTGTTTCTCTCGCTCGAACTGCACCGCGCCGGCGATGGCATTGCCGGTGCAGCTGCCCAACTGGCCTTGGTCGTAGACCGGCGGACAATTTGGGCGAAGATCCACCTTCGGCGGAAGCGCGGCCAGCATCGCCACCGGCGCCGCATACATATGATCGCGTGCATCGGGCAGATCCGGCACCCAACCGTATCTCTTGATCGAGTGGACGCGGATTTCTTTCTTGACCACCATTCGCGTTGCCCTCCGTTCTTTCGTTGTTGTGCTCAGCATTGGGGATGTGCGGCAGCCGCCAGCGGGCAGCCACAACGTTAGATTACTCTTAGGAATGGTCCGGGGATGTGATCGAATTCACTGGGGGCCAATTAGGTAACGCCGATGTGATATATGTCAATCGCAACCAGCGGGCGAGCGTTAATCCCATTGGGTTGGCGCGTGACTCTGGTGTTGTCCAATGCTTCAGTGGCCACCGGCGAGCAATATCGGGAGGATCGTCATGGCCGGTTTGTATTTCGAGGACTTCCGCGAGGGTCAGGTCTTCGAACATGCGCTGAGCCGCACGGTGACTGAGATGGACAACGTGCTGTTCAGCACGCTGACCCTCAATCCGCAGCCACTGCACCTTGACGAGGAATTTGCCAAGATTACCGAGTTCGGCCAACGCATCGTGAATTCGCTGTTCACCCTGGGGCTGATGATCGGCATGACCGTCGGCGACACCACTCTTGGTACCACGATCGCCAATCTCGGCATGGACAAGGTGGAGTTCCCCAAGCCGGTGTTCCATGGCGATACGATCCGCGCGCGCTCGATCGTTCGCTCGCTGCGGGCGTCGCGTTCCCGTCCGGAGGCGGGGGTGGTGCAGTTCGAGCATCAGGCGTTCAACCAGCGCGGCGAGATGGTCGCCACCTGCCTGCGCGCTGCCTTCATGAAGCGGCGGCCATCCACGGAGATCGCCTGAACCCGAGATCGCCTGAAACGGAGAAGGCTCCGGAGGTCGCCCTCCGGAGCCTTCAGCATTGTCTTGTGGGCGTCCGTCGCCCCGACGAAGCCTAGCCCGCGGCGGAAGCCTGTGCTGCGGGGATCCAGGTCGCGGCAAACGGCGCCGACACTAAACAATGAGACACTGGATCACCTCCTTTCGGTTGTTGCTGATGGGATGGACTATGACCAAAGCGCCGCCGCGCCGCAAGTCAGGACTGCGCCAGCCGTTTGCGCAGGAACAGCTTGCTGTGCCCAGGCGGGTAATCCTCGAGCGTGCCGAACACTTCATAGCCGCGGCTGGTGTAGAATCCAGGCGCCTGGAAACTGTGGGTTTCCAGCGTCGAACCGATGCAGCCGTGCTCGACGGCAAACGACTCGGCGGCATCCATGAGCCGCGATCCGTGCCGCTGGCCGCGCAGCGCCTCGGTTACCCACAGGAAGTTCACGTGCATCCAACCGCCCCAGGTGTAGCCGGTGACCCCGGCCAGCCATTCACCGCGTGCGTTCTTCAGGAAGTAGCCGATCGGATGCCAGGCGGTGACGCCGGTGCGGGCGAAGTTGAGATTGATGACGTTGTCCGACACGAATCGGGTCAGCGTGTCGCTGGGGAACGGCTCGAACACCAGTTCCAACTCTTCCATGTCATCGCCTCCCTCTCGTAGTCTGGGCCGGCATCGGGGAGTGAGCAATGCCAGGGACCAGCGGTAGCCGCATCGTTGCGGACGTCGATTTCACCAGGAATGGCCGCCATCAAGGCTTTTTGCGGCTGTTCCATTCGGTCCACAGTTCCGCCTACGGCTTCATTCCCATCCCTATCGTGGTGCTGAAGAACGGCGACGGTCCTACCGCACTGTTTGTCTCCGGTACGCATGGCGACGAATACGAAGGCCAGGTTGCACTATGCAACCTGGCGAAATCGCTGGATCCGGCGCGCATCCGCGGCCGTGTGATCATCCTGCCGGCGGCGAATTTTCCCGCCGCAATGGCTGGTCGCCGAACGTCGCCAATCGACGAGGGCAATCTCAACCGGCTGTTTCCCGGCGATCCGGACGGAACCGTGACCCAGCAGATTGCCTATCATATCGAGCATGAATTGGTACCGTTGGCCGACCTCGTGTGCGATCTGCACTCCGGCGGATCTTCGTTGATGTACGTCCCGGCCGCCCTGCTCGGCGGTTACGCGCGCGATGCGGACAACACCAAGGGGCTTGCGGCGCTCAAGGCCTTCAGTTCGCCTCTGTCATACGTCGTCGAGGCAAACCAGGGCGGCGATCGCACGCTGTCAGGCGGCGCCATTCGTCACGGCGTGCTGGCCATGGGGACAGAGCTAGGCGGTTCAGGCCACGTGACGCGCGCCGCCCTGCGCATCGCCGAACGAGGCGTCAACAATTTGCTGGTGCATCTTGGGATACTTCCCGACAGCGCCCGCATCGCACCTGACGCACCGCAGCGCTTCCTGGAGGTTGGCGGCAGCGAATACTATGTCTATGCGCCGGATAGCGGCTTGTATGAACCGCTGGTCGAGCTTGGCGACATGGTGAAGTCGGGCCAGCCCGCGGCGCGCATCCACTTCCCGGAGACACCCTGGGCCGAGCCTGTCACCGCGCATTTCGCCCACGACGGCTTTGTACTGTGCAAGCGGATTCCCGGACGCTCGATGCGCGGGGATTGCCTGTTCCACCTCGGGACAGACATTGCCGTGTAGCAGTAGGAATGCGGGCCGCGCGCCCGCAATGCCTACTCCGGATAGATCATCTTCCGCGTCACGCCGCCATCCACGATGAACTCGGCGCCGGTGATGAACCGACTGTCCGGGCCTACCAGGAATGCCACCAACGCTGCGATATCCTGCGGCGTTCCAACCCGCCCGGCGGGATGGAATGCGTGATCCTCCGGCCGCGGCGGATCGCCCTTGGTGACGATCCAGCCGGGACTGATGCAGTTCACCCTTATATCCGGCCCAAGGCTGACTGCCAGAGCATGCGTCAATGCGACGAGTCCACCCTTCGACGCCGCATAGGCCTCGGTATGCGGCTCCGACATATGGGCGCGCGTGGATGCAATCGTCACTACGGAGCCGTTGGCTGCGCGCAGCATCGCCTCACCCGCGCGCGTCAGCAGGAAAGTGCTGGTCAGGTTGGTGCCGATCACGCGTGACCACTCCGCGGCACTGAGCTCTGCGATCGGTTTGCGGATCATGATCCCGGCGTTGCACACCAGGGCATCGAGGCGTCCCTCCTGGGCCGCCACGCCGGTCAGCAGTGCGTTCACCGATCTCTCGTCTGCCACGTCACAGGCGGCATAGCGTCCGCCGGGCGGCGGTGCGCTGCCCGGATCCAGATCGGCTGTCACAACGCGCCAGCCGCTGCCGGCAAGATGTGCGGCGATTGCGGCGCCGATGCCCCGCGAACCTCCAGTGACAAGTGCCACGCTCACAGGTCGATCCACGACAGGTGCCCTCCCTTGCCCGCGCCGGTGTCGAGAAACACCGCGGATCCGCCGGCGGCACCACGGCGGATGTAGGGACGGCCATCGGTGCTGCGACGATCATGCCCGCAATACACCGTGAGCCCAGCCGGGATACGGTCCACCCAGCGCAGACTGCGTTCGGGATAGCCGTCCGGCTGGATCCGCCCGGTCGGCTCGCCGTACAGCGCCCGTGCCACCGCCCCGTGAGGTCGCTCCAGGCCATGCTCCGGGGCGGGTACTTCCACCATCAAGGTGTGGAAGCCGCCATGGACAAAAACTGCGTCGTCGCGGCGCAGCCAGGCCGGCGCGGCAGCGACTTCTGCTACCACACGCTCGCGCAGGCCGTTGTCGAGCTGTGCGAGCGTGGCATCCAGCGTTGCCTCGTGGCGGACCGGATGGCCGGCGAGGAAGCGGCCCAACTTCAGGTCGTGATTACCCAGGAGGAACAGCCCGCGGCCCTGATCGATCAGCCTGAACATGATGCGCAGCGTTTCAGCGTTGTCGGGGCCGTAGTCGGTCAGGTCGCCGAGTTGAATGACGAAGCGTTCGGTTGCGGCGGCGTAGGCGAACGCGACAGCGTCGCCATGCACGTCGCCCACCACACGAATGGGGGCGTCGGAGGGAATGAACCTGGCAGCCATTTCGGCACGAGCCTAGCACAACGTGGCTATTGGCAATGCTGGACCCCAGGTTAAGCCGAGTACAGCGCGCCAATCGCGAAACTGAACAGTCGTTGCTTTCCCAGAAGGAAGACGCGGCCGCCACGGGGGAACAGGCGGGCAATCGCGGGGTCGCGCACGTCGAGCCCGCCGGTATAGGCGCCGAACGCCGGCATCATCAGGCGCCGGCCGTCGGCGACGAAGCAGGGCCGGCTCACGCTGCCGCCGCGTGCGGCGACCGTGGCTTTCGGGTGGTGGTGACCGCAAATTTCACCCAGCGCGCCGGATGTCGCCTGATGACGGAACACGAGGCGTGCGGTTTCGAATGCTGGCACCCATTCGCCGCCGACACCGCGCGGTGGGGCGGGGTCGTGATTGCCCTGCACCCAGATGAAGCGGTGTGCCTGGGTCATCACGTTCAGCCGAGCCAGTTCGCCGGCGGGCAGGCGCGTGGCGCCATCGTCGTCATGGAAGCTGTCGCCAAGGGCCACCACGATACGTGGTTTGTAACGGCGCAGAACCAGGGCGAGACGGTCGAGCGTGGCGTGCGTGTCCCAGGGCGGCAGCAGCTGTCCGCGACGAGCGTAGGAGGAGCCCTTCTCAAGGTGCAGATCCGATACGGCCAACAGCCCCGTGGCGTGCCAGAACAGGGCTCCGGTGGGGTCCAGCATCAGCCGTTCACCGGCAAGATGGATCGTGGCGGCAGTCACGGCGCGTCACCCCCGCCCCAACCTTCGCCCGCCTCGAGGGAGAGGGGGCGGTGCTCCACAGTTCGTGCTCCCGCTCCCGCGAAGCGGGGGAGGGTCGGAGTGGGGGACCTCACGATGAAAATAGCGGTGCCTGCACGGGCCGCCTGCGCGCCGCATTGCCGCGATGGATAGCCTTCACCGGCGGGGGCTCCGCCTCCCCGGTTGCTTCCGCAATGATCGCCTCAGCCTCCGCCAGCAACTTCTCCTCGTCCGCGTCGGACCGCACGCTCTCGCGGCCGATCTCCAAAAGCACCGGCACGGCCAGCGGCGACACGCGCGACAGCACCATGTGCACGATGCGCCCCTTGATCCGTGTCAGCATGCCTGCGATGCGCGCCAGATCGGTCAGCCCGCCGGCGGCATCGGCGCGTGTTGCCCGCAGCAGAATGTGGTCCGGCTGGTGGCGACGCAGCACGTCGTAGATCAGGTCCGAATTCACCGTCACCTGCTTGCGCGTCTTCTCTGCACCGGGGTGGTGCCGTTCGATCAGGCCGGCGATTACCGCCACATTACGAAATGTTCGCCGCAGCATCGAGCTATCCGCCAGCCAGCTCTCCAGGTCGTCGCCCAGCATGTCCTGGTCGAACAGTCGTGCCACGTCACGCGGCTGTTCCGCCGACCATACGCCCAGCACATAGTCGGTGGCGACGAAGCCCAACGGCGCGTAGCCCTCGCGCTCCATGCGCTTGGTCAGCAGCATGCCCAGCGTTTGGTGCGCGTTGCGGCCTTCGAAGCAATACGCCACCAGGTACCAGCGATCGCCGCGCGGAAAAGTCTCCACCAGCAGGTCATTGCGTCCGGGCATGCGTGATCGCGCCCGCTGCAGCCGCAGCCAGGCCTGCACGCCTTCTGGAAACAGGTGCCAGCTCGATGGATTCTGCAACAAGCCCCGCACGCGGTTCGCAAGGTTGGTGGTCAGCGGCAGCCGGCCGCCTTCGTAAGCCGGAACCATCGGCTCGCCGCTGCCGCCCTCGGCACATTCCACCACGTTCTCATGCAGGCGCAGGAAGCGCAGCAATCGGCCGGCGAACATGAATGTATCACCCGGGCGCAGCAGGTTGACGAAATACTCCTCGACCTCGCCCAGAATTGGACCGAAGCGCTTCTTGCCGACCAGCCGTACCTTGACCAAGGGCGCTTCGACGATTGTGCCTATATTCATGCGGTGCTGGCGCGCGATCCGCTCGCTGCGGACGTGCACGCGGCCTTCGCTATCGCGAAACAGCTTGCGCCAGCGGTCATACGCTGCCAGCGCATATCCGCCGTTCTCCACAAACGCCAGCACGTCGTCGAAGTCCTTGCGCGACAACGCAGCGTACGGCGCCGCTCGGCACACTTCTGCGTACACGCCGTCCGGTTGGAATGGAGCGGCGCACGCCAGTCCAAGCAGATGCTGTGCCAGCACATCCAGGCCGCCTGGCCGCGGCGGATCGCCATCGAGCTCGTGCGCGGCAATCCCCAGCATGGCAGCCTCGCACTCCAGCACCTCGAAACGATTGGCTGGCACCAGAATCGCGCGCGACGCCTCGTCCAATCGATGATTGGCGCGGCCAACCCGTTGCAACAGGCGGGAGACACCCTTAGGCGCACCAACCTGGATCACCTGATCCACCCCACCCCAGTCGATGCCCAGATCGAGCGACGAAGTCGCGACCACGGCGCGCAGCTTTCCCTCCGCCATCGCCGCCTCGACGCGGCGCCGTTGCTCCACCTCCAGCGAACCGTGATGCAGCGCAATCGGCAGTGTGGGTTCGTTCAACTTCCACAGCGCCTGGAACATCAGTTCGGCCTGAGCCCGTGTATTGACGAACACAATCGTCATTCCAGCCGAACGGATACGCGCCATGACCCCCGGCGCCGCCTCCAGTCCCATGTGACCAGCCCAGGAAAGCTCACCTTCAGGCAGCATCATCGACAGCTCGGGAGGTGCGCCGTCGGGTTCTTCGATCATCCGGTCAGCACCGACATAGTCACGGATCGCTCCAGGATGCGCCACGGTCGCCGACAGTCCCACACGGCGGCAGCCTGGCGCCAAGGTCGTCAGGCGCGAGATGCACAGCGCGAGCTGGTCGCCACGTTTGGTGCCGGCCATCGCGTGCACCTCGTCGATCACCACGGTGGACAATCCGGCAAACATCGATGGTGCGTCCGGCAACGACAGCAGCACAGCCAGGCTTTCCGGCGTGGTCAGCAGGATATTCGGTGGGTCGGATCGCTGACGCGCGCGGCGGTTGGCCGGCGTGTCGCCGGTGCGCGTCTCGATTGAGACCGCCAGCTGCATCTCCTCGACCGGCCGCAGCAGGTTGCGCGCGATGTCGGTGGCGAGTGCCTTGAGCGGGCTGATGTAGAGCGTATGGATTCCGGCACGAGGTGCCTCGGAGAGTTCCACCAGCGTTGGCAGAAACCCCGCCAGCGTCTTGCCACCGCCGGTGGGTGCGACCAGCAGCACGCTCTCGCCGGCGCGCGCGGCCTGCAACATCGCGAGTTGATGCCGTCGCGGCGTCCACCCCTGCGAGGCAAACCATGAGGCAAAGGGCTCGTTCATGGCGACCAACGATCGAGCGCGCCCGCTACTCCGTCAATACGTCGCTCCCTCGTGTCCATGCCGCGCGATATAGCCAAGAACATGCAGCACGCGTACTACCACCGCTCGTTGACGGCGACTCATCGATCCCACTGTGATGGCCGGGCGTGGCCCGGCCACCACAGTCGGCGCAACGCATCGGTCGTCATCAATGAGGTTTGGTATACGTCGTCGCCGCTGACACCGGTCTTGCGGCGAAACAGCATTTCCGCCTCGGCGAGGCGAGGTGCGGCGAAGTGCTGCGAAGTGCTGCTCGGCGCAGTCCAGGACGGCTGTGGTGGCAATGGCGTCCATTTCGGCGCCAGCTCATGCCGACTGGCCGCTCGCGCGACAATCGCCAGGTTGGCGACTCGCGCCAAATGCCCCAAATTGACACGATGGCCCATCCGGCAAGCTGGTTGCGCGTTCTGCCACAGGGGCTGTTCTGCGAGCCTGGCGGTTTCTTCATCGATCCGCTGCGGGCAGTGGATCGTGCGGTCATTACCCACGCACATTCCGACCACGCCCGCCCCGGCCACCGGGCGGTGCTGGCGAGTGGCGACACACTCGCCCTGATGCGGGCGCGACTGGGCGAGGGGCGAGCGGGCGAGACGCAGCAGCCACTGGCATGGGGCGAGATGCTACGGCTAGGCGACGTACGGGTCTGGTTGGAGCCGGCCGGCCACGTGTTGGGCAGTGCCCAGGTTGCAATGGAATATCAAGGCGCACGTGCTGTCGTCAGCGGCGACTACAAGCGAACAGCCGACCCAACGTGCGCCGGCTTCGTGCCGGTGCGGTGCGACGTATTCGTCACCGAGGCGACGTTTGCGCTGCCGGTGTTCCGCCATCCGCCGCCGGAGCAGGAGATCGGCCGGCTACTGGCCAGTGTCGCGTTGTTTCCGGAACGCACGCACGTTGTTGGCTGCTACGCACTCGGCAAGTGCCAGCGCTTGATCGCCCTGCTGCGCCGCGCCGGCTGGGACAAGCCGATCTGGCTGCATGGCGCTCTCATGCCGATCTGTGAGGTTTATGAAGCGCGCGGCATCGCGCTGGGCGATTTGCGCCCGGCGACCGGGGCGGCGAAAGTCGATCTGGTAGGCGCAATCGTGCTCGCGCCACCGGGTGCCGTGGCCGACCGCTGGGCGCGCCGGCTGGCGGATCCGGTGGTAGCGATCGCGTCCGGCTGGATGCGGGTTCGCCAGCGCGCCAAGTCCCGTGGAGTGGAACTGCCGCTGGTGATCTCCGATCATGCGGATTGGGACGAACTGAACCACACGCTGGACGAGGTGGGCGCGCCGGAGGTGTGGGTGACGCATGGCCGCGAGGAGGCTCTGATCCACGCGGCGGGAACCCGCGGGATCAAGGGGCGCGCACTGCGGTTGGTAGGTTATGGCGATGAGGACGAGGCGGAGGACGTCGTTGAGGCCGGTGCCGCGCCGGATTGACCATCGGGCGGTTTTGCCATTGGCTGTTCGCGCCGGTGCCGGTGGCGCCGGGTCGCCGACTGCCGCAGCAGGGGAGAATTTGCCATGGCCGACCCGCAGACCTTCACCTTCGCCGACGACGGGGCGATCCCCAACTCGAGGCTGCCGTTGCTGGTCTACCGTCAGGCGGTACCGGCCGATCCCGCCGCGATCGAGCGCATTTTCACCGCCAATCGCTGGCCGGCCGCATGGCGCGATCAGGTCCATCCATTCCATCACTTCCACAGCGACGCGCATGAGGTGCTGGGCGTGGCCAGCGGCGAAGCGCAGGTGCGCTTCGGTGGCCCCGCTGGCGAGGTGCTGACCGTGCGTGCCGGAGATGTGGTTGTCGTGCCGGCCGGCGTTGGCCACTGCAACGAAGGCAAGACCGGCGATCTGCTGATTGTGGGCGCCTATCCGGACAACACCGAACGGCGCGACCTGCGTCGCGGCAAGCCGGCAGAACATGACGAGGTGGTGCGCAACATCGCAGCGGTGAAGCTGCCGGCAGCCGATCCGGTCAGTGGCGTCGAAGGTCCCCTGGTGCGGATCTGGGGCTGACGGATCCGCCGCTGCCCCGAACCGCGCCGACAGAACTGACGTGCTAATGCGGGCGTAGGTCGTTGTTCACCCGGTGATCGCCGGCCATCCAGCGGGCGAGTTCAGAATGCGCGTCGGCGCGGCGGATCGCGTCGATCTTCTCTACGCCGGGCGGATCGACGGTGAATTCTACGATCAGCCCGTCGGGCGACGAAGCGTAGACCGACTTGCAGTAGCCATGGTCGGTCTCGCGGAATTTCTCACCCGCCGCCTGCAATCGTGCGATGATTTCGTCGTACGTCCGATCCGACACCTTGAACGCGACGTGGTCGAAACTCCCGACCACCGGTGGCTTCTCGGCAATCACCAGCTTGTAGATATCCGGATCGGCAAAGGCGAAGAACGCCAGCGCGCCGCCATCAGCCATGCTGAAGAACGTGTGGCACATTGCGACGTCACGTCCAAGCCATGCGTTGTGGTGGCTCTCGCACCAGGTGGCGACAAGCGGGATACCGAGCAGGTCCTCGAAGAACTGCCGATTCACCTCCTGGTCGCGCACGACGAACGCGTGGTGGTGCAGGCGCTGCGGCAGTTCGGCGAGCAGAGCGGATTTCTCTTGGACGGCTTCCGCGATTGCCATGGTGGCGTTCCTCCTGTTGCCGGGTTCGAGGATCTTCGCCCAAAGCTTGCCCTTCCTCTATCTCAGCCGCAAGCTGACCGGGGAGAAAA
>DATAPW010000181.1:0-5846 GCA_036265005.1 Acetobacteraceae bacterium
GCGGCGAGCAGCAGATCGGTCTGCCGGCACAGGAACGCCGGAATCTGCAATACGTCCACGGCCTGCGCGGCGACGCCGCATTGCTCCGGTGCATGCACGTCGGTCAGCACCGGCAGTCCGGTGGCCTCGCGCACCTCGGCGAGAATGGCGAGGCCGTCGCCAATGCCGAGCCCGCGCTGCGTGGCGACACTGGTGCGATTGGCCTTGTCGAAGCTGGACTTGTAGATCAGCTTCACGCCGGCCGCGGCGGACATCTCGCGCAACGCAGCGGCAACCTCCAGCGCGTGGGCGCGTGATTCGATCTGGCACGGACCGGCGATCAGCGCGAACGGCCGATCGTTGGCGATCTCGATCGCGCCGACCCGCACGCTGCGGCTGGTCGTGGGCGTGGCTGTATCGGGCATCGGCACCTTCGTATCGCATCCCGGATCAGCGTGCCAGCGTGCCAGCGTTGCACGAGGCCAGCAAATCTTCACAGTATTGCAAGATAACCGAGCCCGGCGGCCGCTAACCTGTCGGCCATTGTGGCCTGTCGTATGGAGAACGCACACACGGCCGGATGATGTGAGGCTGTCCGTGAGCCAGCAGATGGATACCGAGGTCGAGCAGCTTGATGCCAGCGGGCAATCCTGGGCCTTGCGTTTTGCCGGCAACGACGGCCGGACGGGTTGGCAATGGCTGCACTTCGATCTTGTGCACGCCCAGGCCAGGCAGTCTATCGAGGCCGATCCGGCCCTGCCGGCGTTTGCCCGCTCGGTGCTGACCGGGACCGACGAGAGTCCCCGCATCGTGACGAACGGCCAGGCGGTCGCCGGCGTGCTGCCCGCCTACGCCCGCACCGGCGATGCGGAAGAGTTCGACATCACGTGCTGGCATTTCGCCATGACGCCTGACTATCTGGTCACCGCGCGCCGGCGCGCCACGCGAACACTCGTCAATGTCTGGCAGGCAGTGCAGACCGGGCTGGCTCCCGGCAGTCCCACTGCACTGATCGATCACTGCATCGCCGAATTCGCGCGCGAGGTGCGTGCCCGCCTGGCCACCCTGGCCACGGAACTCGACCCCTTGGAGGATTTGCTGATCGACCGGCGGGATGCCGGCCAGTTGACCAACCTCGGTGGCCGCCTCGGCGCCGTCCGCCGGGAAGCGGCGCGGCTGAAACGAGTGCTCACCCCGCTGGTCCGCGCGGTACACGAGGACTCGGACGATTTCCCGGACTGGGCAGGCTTCTCCGAGCATGCTGTCGCACATCGTCTGCTGCACGGCGCGGTGGATGATATCGCGGCGCTGTACGATCGAGCGCGCTCGCTGCAGGACGAACTGACCACGCGCCTGACCGAGGAAACCAACCGCCGCCTCTATCTCGTCTCGGTGGTGACGGCGCTGCTGTTGCCGGCGACCTTCGTCACCGGGTTCTTCGGCATGAATACCGGCGGCCTGTTGTGGAGCGGCGACGAGATGCCGCATGGCACCGTCTATGCCGCGACGCTCTGCGGCGCGGCGGTTGCTTCGGCGCTCCTGGTGCTGCGCTGGAAGCGATTGCTCTGATGCCGCGGACGACGGCATCCCGCGGAAACATGTGACGCGATAACCGGCACGCCACGCAGGCAATTGTCATCGTAATGACATAGATCGCCCGCGGCGCATTCGGTAATCCATGCGGATATAGCCGTAATCGGGGGACAGAATGTCAGATCTGACCATGAATGGCGATGTGGCTGATCGGTCGCCGCGGCCACACCTGGACAGCCAGCCGCATTTCGCCGGCGCCATCGGATTCCTGCTGGTCCTGGCGGCTGGGCTTGGCTACGCGGCGTTCAGCATCGCCAGCGACATAGAGGGTGTGGGTGACCACACCCTCGCCGTCGGTGCCTTCGTCCTGCTGGGCATCGCCCTGCTGATCGCCCTCGGCTTCGAGTTCGTCAACGGCTTCCACGACACCGCCAACGCGGTCGCGACCGTGATCTACACCCACAGCCTGCCACCCCTGGCTGCGGTGATCTGGTCGGGCGCGTTCAATTTTCTCGGCGTTCTGACCTCCAGCGGCGCGGTCGCCTATACGATCGTTACGCTGCTCCCGGTGGAGTTGATCCTGCAGGTCGGCAGCGGCGCCGGCTACGCCATGATCTTCGCGCTGCTGATCGCAGCGATCATCTGGAACCTGGGCACCTGGGCGATGGGCCTCCCGAACAGCTCTTCGCATGCGTTGATCGGCTCCATCATGGGCGTCGGCCTGGCCAACCAGTTGATCGCGCCGAACGGCTACGCCACGTCGGGCGTCGATTGGGCACAGGCGGTGGGCGTGCTGAAGGCGCTGCTGTTCAGCCCGCTGATCGGCTTCGTACTCGCCTTCCTGCTGTTGCTGCTGATGAAGGGGACGGTGCGCAGCAGGGCGCTCTACACGGCGCCCGAGGGCAAGAAGCCGCCGCCGGCGGCGATCCGCGCCCTGTTGGTGCTGACCTGCACCGGCGTCTCGTTCTTTCACGGCAGCAACGACGGACAGAAGGGCATGGGCCTGATCATGCTCATCCTGATCGGCGCTGCGCCGACCGCCTATGCGCTCAATCGCGCCATGCCCGACAGCAGCATGCCGGGCTTCGTGCAGACGATGCAGGCGGCGGGGAGCATATTCCAGGCGCATGCCGGCGGCGCCAACCCGCCCACCGATACCGCGGCGGCGCGCGCCACGGTGGGCGACGCGCTGAAGACCAGACAGGTGAACCAGCCTGAGGTCTACGCAGCGCTCGCCGCTCTGACGCAGGACATCAGCCAGCAGGTGAAGAACTATGGCACGATCAGGAACGTGCCTGCCGCCGCCACACCGAACGTGCGCAACGACATGTACCTGGCGTCGGACGCGGTCCGCGTGATGGGGGCAAACCCGGCGGGCTTCGACGGCAACGAGATGTCGACACTGAAGTCGCTGCGCGGCTCGCTGGACAGCGGCACGAGGTTCATCCCGACCTGGGTGAAGGTTTCGGTCGCGCTGGCGCTCGGGCTGGGAACCATGGTCGGCTGGAAGCGCATCGTGGTGACGGTGGGCGAAAAGATCGGCAAGACGCACCTGACCTATGCGCAGGGCGCCTCGGCGGAAATCGTCGCGATGGCAACCATCGGACTGGCAGATGTCTATGGGCTGCCAGTGTCCACCACGCATGTGCTCTCGAGCGGCGTTGCCGGCACGATGGCGGCCAACGGGTCGGGCCTGCAGTGGAGCACGATCAAGAACATGGCGCTCGCCTGGGTGCTGACCCTGCCGGCGGCGATGCTCATTGCCGGGTCGCTGTATGTGATCCTGCGCCAGGTATTCTGAGCCGGGTACGGCTGCTCCGTGGGGGATGCGACATGGACGAGGAAGACCGGGCGGAACTCGACCGGCTGCAGCGCGGCTACAAGGCGGCGGTCGACACATGGGTTGCCGCTATTCGCGCCGAGCAGGCGCTGGCGTCAGTGAACCACACCGTGGCCGAAGTGGACTTGTGGGAGCATGCCCACAGCGAGGCTGAGGATCTGCGCGGCAAGGCGGACATGGCGAAGGCGGCGTACGAGGACGCGCTGCGCGCACGGTTCTTCGGGATCAGGTAGCGGGCTCAGGCCCGCCATCCACGGCTTTCGTTGTTGACCACAGGATAGACGTGGGCCGCCCCGGCCTTCGCTCGGGGCAGGCTCTGCGTCGGCATGACCAATGCCGCGAATCCTAAACCAGCCGCGCCTGGCGCACTGCCGCGGCGATGAAGGCGGCGAACAGCGGATGCGGATCGAACGGCTTGGACTTCAGCTCCGGATGATACTGCACGCCGACGAACCACGGATGCGCCGGCAATTCGATGATCTCCGGCAGCACCCCGTCCGGCGACATGCCGCAGAACTTCATCCCGGTGCGTTCCAGGGTTTCCTTGTAGTGCACGTTCACTTCGTAGCGGTGGCGGTGGCGTTCCTCGATGCGTGGCGCGCCGCCGTACAGGTCGCGCACCAGGCTGCCCTCGCTCAGCACCGCCGGATACGCACCCAGCCGCATGGTGCCGCCGAGGTCGCCGCCTTCCATGCGCCGCTCCATCTCGTTGCCGCGCGCCCATTCGGTCAGCAGCCCGACCACCGGTACGTCGCACGGCCCGAACTCGGTGGACGACGCGCAATGCAGGCCGGCGAGATTGCGTGCCGCCTCGATCACCGCCATCTGCATGCCGAAGCAGATGCCGAAGAACGGCACGTTGCGTTCGCGCGCAAAGCGCACTGCCTCGATCTTGCCGGGCGTGCCGCGCTCGCCGAAGCCACCGGGGACCAAAATTCCGTTCACCTCCTCGAGCCGGTGCACCGCGCCGTCATGCTCGAAGATTTCGCTGTCCACCCAGTCGAGATGCACCTTCACCCGATTGGCGATGCCGCCATGCGCCAGCGCCTCGGCCAGCGACTTATAGCTGTCGAGCAGGTTGGTGTACTTGCCCACCACCGCGATGCGCACCTCGCCCTCCGGCGAGCGCACCGCATCGACGATGTCCTGCCAGCGCGCCAGATCGAGCTCGTCATCGGCCGGCAGGCGGAAATGCCGCAGCACTTCGCGATCCATGCCTTCCGCGTGATAGCTGATCGGCACCGCATAGATCGTATCGACATCCAACGCAGCGATCACCGCCTCCGACCGCACATTGCAGAACAGCGCGATCTTGCGGCGTTCGTTCTCCGGGATCGGCCGGTCGCAGCGGCACAGCAGCATCTGCGGCTGGATGCCGACATTCAGCAGTTCCTTCACCGAATGCTGCGTCGGCTTGGTCTTCAACTCACCGGCCGACGGGATGTACGGCACCAGCGTCAGGTGCACGAACATCGCCCGCTCCGGGCCGATCTCGTTGCCGAGTTGGCGGATGGCCTCGAGGAACGGCAGGCTTTCGATGTCGCCGACCGTGCCGCCGATCTCCACCAGCACGAAGTCGAAGCCGGCGGTGTCGCGGACGATGGCTTCCTTGATCGCGTCGGTGATGTGCGGGATCACCTGGACGGTGGCGCCGAGATAGTCGCCGCGGCGCTCCTTGGCGATCACCTCGGAATAGATCCGGCCGGTGGTGGCGTTGTCGAACCTGTTGGCGTGCACGCCGGTGAAGCGTTCGTAGTGCCCCAGGTCCAGGTCGGTCTCGGCGCCATCGTCGGTGACATAAACCTCGCCGTGCTGGTACGGGCTCATCGTGCCGGGATCGACGTTCAGGTAGGGGTCCAGCTTGCGCAATCGCACGGAAAAGCCGCGCGCCTGCAACAGGGCGCCAAGCGACGCCGAAGCAATTCCTTTGCCGAGGGAGGAGACCACGCCGCCGGTGATGAAGACGTACCGCGTCATGGGCGCCCCTTATACGAAGCCGAATCGGCCGGGGGGAAGCCCGCATGCGCGCCATCACGCATGCGTCACACGCGGGGGCTCAGTTGGTCGGGACCGCGGGGCCCTTCGGTGCGGGTGGCGGCGCGGGCGCCTGGGTCACCGGCGGCGGTCCGGCCGGCAGCGGCGCGCCGGTGCCGGGCGCGGGTGGCGTAATCGGGCCAGGGCCAGGGCCCGGGGCAGGGGCTTCCAGCAGCGAGCCGCCCACGCCGGTGGTGCCGCGGTTCATCAGCGCCAGGGTCAGCGACAGCACCATGAACACCGTCGCCAGAATGGCGGTCATGCGGGTCAGCAGGTTGGCGGTGCCTCGGCCGGACATGAAGGAGCCCATGCCCTGCGAAGTGCCGATGCCGAGCCCACCGCCCTCGCTGCGCTGGATCAGCACGACGCCGATCAGCGCCAGGGTGACGAACAGGTGGATGATAAGCAGGACGGTGGTCATCGACGATCCAGGAAGGGCGGGAAGCGCGCCTTCTAGCCC
>DATAPW010000182.1:0-13114 GCA_036265005.1 Acetobacteraceae bacterium
CCTGGCCCCGCCACCAACGGCTTGCTTGCCGACGCATACGAGGAAGACGTGGATGGCGGGGACACGCCCGGCCATGACAGTGGGAACGATGGGTCGCTTTCAGTGAACGTCGGTATCACTCCGGCTGCACTGCGGCACCGATCAGCCAAGCGCGGGCGTCGCTTGCCGACCACCAGCTCACCACCAGATGCGGCGCATGGGCGGCGATGCGGAGTGCCTGCTCCGCATCGCTCTCGACGAAATGCGTACATCCCCAGCGCGTAGCGGTCTCCGCTTTGTAGCGGGCGACGGTGTCCGCCGTGTGCGGCATGTCGGCCGGCCGGCATTCCACCGGCAGCGCACCATGGCCCCAGCGCGCCAGCCATGTGCAGGTGCGTTCGTGATCCGAGTCCGGCCGGCCGGTGATCACCACTGCGCGCTCCGGCGAAAAGAACGGCAGCTTGGCAAACGGCTCCAGCCCGTGCCGACGATTGACCGCTTCGAGGATGTCGGCGTGGTACACCGCATCCGGCACGTCGGGCAGGAACACGCCATCGAGGTCCAGCCCGTAGAACGGCAGTTCGGTGGTGCGGTCCGGCCCCGCTCCGGTGGCACGCAATGCGCGTCCGGAGGGCGTTGCCTCGCCGCGCTCCCACGGAAACCGCCATAGCTTCCGCATAGGATGCGACAGGTCCGGCACATAGGACGTGACGTCGGGATCGTGCACCACGGCGAGCGTCAGGCAGTCGCGGCCTTCCCGCAGCAGCACGGCCCGGACGGCGTCCATCGTCCGTCCGGTGCTGCAGCCGTCGTCCACCAGCAGGACCCGCCCCGCCGCCGGCGCCACGCCGATCCACTGCGTCGCGCCGGCGGTCCGCTCGAAGCCGATCATCGACAGCGGCAGCGCCATGATGCCCGCCGCCATGGTGGCCGGCACCAGTCCGCCGCGGGCGATTCCCACCACCGCGTCCGGCCGCCATTGCGCGGCGCGGTCGAGCAGGGCGGCGATCATTCGCTCGGTCTGGTCGTAGCCGAGGAACACCGGCATCTGCCCGGTTTGCAGTCCCTTCCAATCGGGAAACGACCTGTTCATGGGCTTGCTCACGATTGCGTGATATAGCGACTTGTCAAAATCATCGAGCTCGTGTAGGGGGGTCTCGTTACCGAAAACAACCTTGGGCGCGTCCTTCCGGGCGCGCCATTTCTTTTTGCCCGCCTTGCCTGAACCCGCCATGCCCGCGCCCACCATGCCCGCGCCCACCATGCCTGCGCTCGCCGCAAGCCAGGCCGTCGGCATGGCCGTCTGTCCCAGCACCCAGCCCTCCCAGCGCCTGACCCACGCATCGTCCGGCGCGGTATCCGGCCGATTGCCCGCCAGCACGTTCAGCACGCAGAGCACGCCGAGTACGCAGTCGAAGCGGTCCTCCCCTGCGGCGTCGTGCCCGTAGCCGTCGGTTGCAGTCGCATGCAGCGCCGGGTCCGGCAACACCGCAAGCGCTGCCATGGCCGCAGCCAGTTGCGCCGCAACTGCCGCCCGGTCCGCCTGCCGACGCTTGCTGCCGTTCAGCCGGATGCCGAGATGGCGCAGCGCTTCGGCCGGATAGGTCTCCGCCAGCGCCACGGCGCCTGGCGCCAACAGCGCCCTGAACGCGCCGGCGAACGGCCAGATCCGGACGTCCTCGCCGCCGGCCAATGCCGGGATCAGCATCTGCTGCCAGGCCGCGACCGCCGCCTTGCCCACCTGGTTCGCCCCCAGCGTCCAGAACAGCGGCGCCCCGGCAGGACGCTCCGCCGTGGCCCGATCGCAGGCGCGCGACAGGGCCGCTGCGCTGTCGAGGCCCAGTGCCAAGGCATGCGCGGCGCGCGTCATTCCCGCCACGCCGCGCGCCGGATAGAACGGCCGGCCCGGTCCGACGTCCGCCAATGTTGCGCACACTTGGAAGAAATCCGGCCGGTTCGGGGTTGTGGTCAGGAAATGCAGGAAATCCCTCTCCGGCAGGCCCGCCGCATAGGCGCGTGGCAGGCCCAGCGGCAGGTCGACGCCGAGTGCCACCGGTCCGCCGCCTGCCATCGCGCGCAGCCGGGCCAGGAACGTGGCGACCTCGCCCACCGGGACCGGTGCGGCAAGCCGCCACACATCGGCATCGCGCCGCGCCACCGCGACCCAGCGCTTGCGCGGATCGACACTCCAGTCGGCATGCGCGACGATTGTGCGGCTATGTTGCGCTAACGACATGGGGACATCCGGGATGGCATATCGCTACTCGCCGGTGGCGCTCTGGCTGCATTGGCTCACTGCCGCGCTGGTGCTGGCCATGATCGTGGTGGGCATCTGGATGACGTATTTCGAGCCGAAGGACGAGGCCTTCAAATTCCTGCTCTACGACGTGCATGAGAGTGTCGGCGCGGCGCTGTTCGTGCTGGTGCTGGTCCGCCTGTTGCGCCGGCTGGCCAATCCCCCGGCGTCGCTGCCGCATCGCGTGCCGGCGCATTTCCGCGCCGCCGCGCATCTGAACCACGCACTGCTCTACGCGGTGCTGTTGATCCAGCCGATCATCGGATTCCTCGACACCAACGCCTGGGGATTTCCGCTGCAATGGGCCGGGCTGGTCGAGATCCCGTCGCCGATCGGCAAGAACGAGACCCTGGCGCCGGTGCTGTCGGACCTGCATTGGTACGGCGCGATGGTGCTGGTCGTGCTGGTCGGCGCGCATTTGAGCGGCGCGTTTTATCACGGCGTGATCCGCCGCGATGGGGTGGTGCAGCGAATGCTATAGCGGCTTGTGGGCACGATCCAGCAGGCGGGCGAACAGACCCGGCTTCTTCGGCGGCTTCACGGCTTCGGCCGCCTTCACCTTGGCCCGTGTCTCGGCCTCGACCTGGCGCTGCTTGCTGTTCAGCCACTTGTCCAGGCTCATGCCGGCCTTCGCGGCTCGCTTCGCCTCGTAGGCGCGTTGGCCGTCGCTCAGGGTCTTTGGCGTCTTCAAGGTGGTTCCCCGCTGATCGCCCCGGTTTTGGCAGGCTGGCCGGCCGCGTTCAAGACCTGCCATGCTGCCGGTGCAACGGCAGCAGGACTCCATCATGCCAAGCGGACTGGACGGGATCGTCGCGGCTGACACGGTGCTGAGCCACACCGACCGGGAGCGCGGCATGCTCTGGGTGCGCGGCGTGGCGTTGCCGGAGCTTGTGGCGCTGCATGGCTATGAGGGCACGGTCGCGCTGCTGTGGCAGGGGTTTGCCGGCGACGATATTACCCGGGCCGGCATGGCGGCCGAACTGGGTGCGGCACGCGTTGCGGCGTTCGACGCCATCGGCGGCTGGCTGCCGGCTGCCGGTCGGCGTCCACTGTCCGAAGCTGTCCGCCGGTGCCTTGCGACACTGGCGGACGATACGCCGCCCGCTGGCATCGTCGCCACGCTGAGCGTCGCGGTGCCGGCATTGCTGCGCACCGCACGCGGCGATGCGCCGCTGGCGCCGGATGCGGCGCTTGGCACCGCTGCCGACCTGCTGCGCATGCTGCATGGCGCGCCGGCCGACGCGGCGAACGTTGCCGCACTGGACACGTATTTCGCCGTGATGGCCGAGAGCGGCCTGAGTGGCTCCAGCTTCACCGCCCGCGTCATCGCATCGACTCGCGCGTCACTGGTGTGCGCCGCATTGGGCGCATGGTGCGCCTTCACCGGTGAACTGCATGGCGGTGCGCCGGGACCGACACTGGATCTGCTCGATGCGCTCGCCGCGACGGACGATGTCGATGGCTGGATCGAACGCAGGCTGCTGGCGGGCGAGCGGCTGATGGGCTTCGGCCATCGCGTGTTCCTGGGCAACGATCCGCGTGCCGAGGCGATGCGCATCGCGCTGCGGCGCATGGGTCCGGCGGCAGGCCGGCTTGATTTCGCCGAACATGTCGAGCGCCGCGTTGCCGCGGTGCTGGCGCGGGTGAAGCCGGGTCGGTTCCTGCCGGCCAATGTGGAGATCGCCGCTGCGCTGCTGCTCGATGCGGTCGGCATTCCACGCGACGCGTTCACCCCCGTGTTCGCGGTGTCGCGCTGCGCCGGCTGGCTGGCGCATGCGATGGAGCAGCGTCAGACCGGGCGGATGATCCGGCCGGTTTCGCGCTACGTCGGACCACACGCGGTGGAATGAGTCGCCATCGTTCGGCCTGTTGTCATTGCTGGGAATGCGGCGACGAAGCGATCCCTGTCCAGTTGTGCGCGCCCAGCCCTGGCGGGGATTGCCGCGTCGCTGGGTTCCGCGCGATGACAGGCGAACCTATCGGCGGGCTGAGCTGACTACAACGACCTGTGGTGCTGCAATCCGTGTTCCGCCCGCCTCGCGCCGCGCGACCCAGGTGGTTGCGAGGAAGATCACCAGTCCACCGAGCATGGTGGAACTGGTCGGCAGGTCACCAAACACGATGAAGCCCATCAGCGTCGCCCAGATCAGGTCGAGGAACCGTACCGGCTGCGTCGCCGACACATCCGCCACGCGATAGGCCTGTGTGGCGCAGTAGTGCGCGCAACTGCCAAGTACGCCGGCGGCCAGGAACAACAGGCATTGCATCGGCGTCGGCCAAACCCATTGCAGCAGCGCCAGCGGCGCCGAGAACAGCGATATCGTCAGGCACTGCCACACCACGATCACCTCGGTGCGGTCGCGCCTTGTGAGCGCCTTGGTGATGAGCTGCGATGCGGCGAACAAAGGCGCGGATCCCAGCATGACCAGGTCATAGAAGCCGTTGTTGCCGGACAGCTTCGGCCACACCACGATCAGCACGCCGGCGAAGCCGATCAGTGCCGATATCCAGCGCCGCCACAGCATCGGCTCGTGGAAAAACAGCACGGCGCCGATCATCACGAAGATCGGCCCGGTGAAGCCGATTGCCGTGGTTTCGGCGAGCGGCAGATGCGGCAACGCCATGAACCACAGCAGCATGCCGGAAGTGTGCGCGGCGCCGCGCCAGAGCTGGCCGATCAGTCCGTTCGGATGATAGGCGCGGAAGCCGACGCGCAGGATGAACGGCAACATCACCAGGGCGCCGCTGACGTAGCGGAGGAACTGCGCCTCGATCGGCGGAAGCTGCAGCGTGATGACGCGCAGCAACGCGTTCAGCACGCCGAAGATGGCACCGGACAGGATCATCCAGGCCATGCCCTGCACCGCGGGCTTCAATTGCATGCTGAACATCGTGCGGCGAGGGTTGCCGATCGGTTCGTGTGTGGCAAGCCGAGGCAGGCAGGCAGGCAGGCAGGCAGGCAGGCAGGCAGGCAGGCAGGCAGGCAGGCAGGCAGGCAGGAAGGCAGGAAGAGAAGCCTGCTGTCGCTTGCTTGCAGTGTGCCGGTAGCTCGGTACACTGCGCGGCGCATCACAGTCCCGGACCCAATCCCATGTCCCAGTCGATCGTCTCCGAGCTTGCCCCGCATGGCGTCCTGCGCGCCGCCATCAACATGGGCAATTTCCTGCTGGTCACCGGCAGGTCCGCGTCAGGCGATCCGGATGGCGTCTCGCCCGACATGGCGCGTGCCATCGCCGACCGGCTGGGCGTGCCGGTGAAGTACGTGCCGTTCGCCAAGCCTGGCGAACTGGCGGATGCGGTGGGCGACGATGCCTGGGACATCGGGCTGATCGGCGCGGAGCCGGCGCGGGCGGAGAAGATCGCCTTCACGCCGGCCTACGTGGAGATCGAGGCGACGTATCTGGTGCCTGCCGGCTCCAAGCTGCAGTCGATCGCCGACGTCGACAAGCCGGGCGTGCGCATCGCGGTGTCGGCGCGCAGTGCCTACGATCTCTGGCTGGAGCGCAATATCAGGCATGCCACGCTGGTACGGTCGGACGAAACCACCAGCGCGGTGGAGAAATTCACCCGCGACAAACTGGAAGCACTGGCCGGGCTGCGTCCCGGCCTGCTGACGGATATCCAGAAGATGCCTGGCGCGCGGATCCTCGACGGACAGTTCTCCGCCGTGCAGCAGGCAGTCGGCACGGCTCGGAGCCACTCGGCTGGGGCGAAGTTCCTGCGCGAATTCGTCGAGGAGGCGAAGACGTCAGGCCTGGTCGCCAGGCTGATCGAGAAGCACGGCGTGGTCGGGCGGCTGTCGGTCGCGCCGCCCGGGTGACCTGCAGCGCTGCAGGTCACCTGGCATTTGCCTACCAGTTCGGGTCGGAGTCCCAGAGCGAGATCTCGCCATGCGGACCGTACCAGGTCTGGCCGGTCGGGTTCGGCAGCGGACGGACCGCATTGCCGCCGATTCCGACCCCCCGTTGGCCATCGTGCATCACCGGCTGTGACACGACACGATGCAGTCCGGTGACAACGGGATTGCCCATCGGATCCTGGACGCCCTCGGCGTGGGCGCTCGCCATACCGATTGCGACCAACGCTGCCGCTGCAAACAACATGGATTTCATCTGTTCTGCCCTCCTGATGTCCGAATGTCTGAAGTCCTGTGCTTCGCGAGAAGAAATGGCGACTTGCCGTGCCGGCTTCCCATAGATGTTTTGGTTCGGTGTGATCTTGCGATGAGATGATTCGCCAACCCGCTGGCACCCGGCATCCGGCGCCGACGTTGTTGCTGCGACGCGTCCAGCCGTGGCAGACACCCGCTATGTTGAGCCGTCGTTCGTTACTGGTTGCCTCGATTCCCGCAGCGCTGGCAGTGCCGGCCCGCGCCCAGGCGGACAGTTTTCCGAACTTCCTCGCCGGAATGCGCGCCGAGGCGAGGCGGGCAGGGATCTCGGCCGGCACCTTGGACCGCGCGTTTGCCGGCCTGCAGCCCAACCAGAAGGTGCTGGACCGAGACCGCCACCAGCCAGAGTTCACCATGACCTGGGCGCAGTACCGGGCGCTGCTGATCACAGACCAGCGCATCGTCAACGGCCGTGCCGCATTCCAGCAGAACCGCGGGCTGCTGGAGCGGGTGCGGGACCGGTTCGCGGTGGATCCCGGCGTCATCGTCGGCATCTGGGGCCTGGAATCCAGCTTCGGCACCGGCATGGGTGACTTTCGCGTGGTCGAGGCGCTGGCGACGCTGGCCTGGGAGGGCCGGCGCGCCAGTTTTTTCCGCGGCGAGCTGATGGCGGCGCTGCGCATCCTCGATCACGGCGACGTGACGCCGGCGCGGATGACCGGCTCCTACGCCGGGGCGATGGGACAGCCGCAGTTCATGCCGTCCTCCTACCTGCGCTATGCGGTGGACTTCGAGGGCCATGGACGGCGCGACATCTGGACCAGCAGGCCGGACGTCCTGGGCTCGATCGCGAACTACCTGGCGAGTTCCGGCTGGCGCGCCGGCGAGCCGTGGGGGCAGGCGGTGACGGTGCCGGCCAGTTTCGACGCTGCGTCGGCCGGGCGCGACAACAGGCGGCCGGTCGGCGACTGGCTCCGGCAAGGGGTGCGCGTGGCGGGCGGGCGCCCGTTGGCACGGCCTGACATGCCCGCGGCGGTCCTGCTGCCGGATGGCGCCGGCGGCGACGCCTTTCTGGTCTACGCCAATTTCAGCGCAATCCGCCGCTACAACCCGTCGGACTACTACGCGCTGGTGGTTGGCCTGCTGGGCGATACGGTCACAGCGTGACCGACTAGATGGGACAGCATTTCCGGTCCGCGGTCCCCCTGGCGATGACGGCCGCGCTGTTGCTGGCCTCCTGCCAGCACGCCCCGCCAGCCAATCCACATTACCTGCTGGGTGCACCGTACCAGGTGGGTGGCGCCTGGTACTATCCGCGCGAAAGCTACGAACGCAGCGAGACCGGCATCGCCACGGTCTACCCGTCCGGCCACGCCGACCTCACCGCGGATGGCGAGGTGTTCGACCAGACCGCCCTGGCGGCGGCGCACCAAACTCTGCAACTGCCGGCGATCGCGCGATTGACCAACCTGGAGAACGGCCGCCAGGTGGTGGTGCGGATCAACGACCGTGGGCCGGCGACGCCGCATCGGCTCATCGAGGTCACCAGGCGCACGGCGACGCTGCTTGGCTTTACCGCCGACGATGGTGTTCGAGTGCGGCTGCAGGTGTTGCCGGTGGAGAGTCACGCAGCGGTCGAAGCTGTGCCGGGTGCGCCGAAACTCGATATCGCAACGGCGCCGGTCGGCGACGTGCAGCAGAGCGACCTGCCGCCGCCCGGGAGTGCCGCGTCGGCGCAGGCGGCGCGGACGCCTGGTCTGACGCAGTCGCCGGCGACAACCAGTGCCGCGGTGAACCTCCGGCTGCCGGAGACGGTGACCCAGGCGCCGCCTGAACCCGGCAATCTGTACGTGCGCCTCAGCAGCTTCCAGAATTTCGAGTACGCCGCCATCCAGCGCGCCCGAGTCGCCGGCCTCGGCGCAAGCATCGTCAGCAGCGTCAGCGGACGCGCACCGATTTTCAGCGTGACCATCGGGCCGTTCACGACCGTGCAGCAGGCTGACGTCGTGCTGGACCAGGTGATCCGCGCGGGAGTAACCGATGCGAGGATCGTGGTGGAATAGGAGTCGAGTCGTGATGCTGACCCGTCGCTCTGCCCTGCTGGCATCGGCGATCTTTGTCGCCGCTGCGATGCCTGCCAGCGCGCAGCAAAAGCACCCCGCGCCGGCGAAACCGGGCTCGCCCGGTGCGAAGAACGGCAGGAAGGACCAGCCGACGGGCAGTCCGGCGGACACGCCGCTCGGTCAGGTCGATACCACCGCGCGCTGGGCGTTCATCCAGGATTTCTCCAGCGGCGCGGCGCTGCTGGAGAAGGACGCCGATGTCCAGATGCCACCGTCTTCGATGACCAAGCTGATGACGATCTACCTGGTGTACGAACGCCTGAAGCAAGGCCACATGAAGCTCGACGACACGCTGCTGGTCAGCGAACGGGCGTGGAAGATGGGCGGCTCGAAGATGTTCGTGCAGGTCGGCACGCAGGTCCCGGTAGAGGACCTGATCCGCGGCGTCATCGTCGATTCCGGCAACGACGCCTGCATCGTGTTCGCCGAGGCGATATCGGGATCCGAAGAACAGTTCGCCGAACTGATGAACCAGAAGGCGAAGGAACTCGGGCTGACCAATTCGTTCTTCAAGAATTCCACCGGGTGGCCGGATCCGGAACAGCACATGAGCTGCCGCGACATCGCCACGTTGGCGCGCCGCATCATCCGCGATTTCCCGGAGTATTATCATTACGACTCGGAGAAGACATTCAAGTACAACAACATCGAGCAGGGCAATCGCAATCCGTTGGTGCAGAAGGGCACCGCGGACGGGTTGAAGACCGGGCATACTGAAGCGGGCGGCTACGGCCTGGCGGCGAGTACCAAGCGCGGCGAGCGTCGGGTGATCCTGGTGCTCAACGGACTGGATACGATGCACCAGCGCGCCGAGGAAGGCGAACGGCTGATGGACTGGGCGTTCGCCAACTTCGAGGACGTGACGCTGTTCACTGCGGGCGATGTGGTGGAGCGTGCGCCGGTGTGGCTGGGTACCAGTCCGACGGTGCCGCTGGTCGGCGGGCGCGACCTGATCGTGACGATGCCGCGGAACTGGCGGAAGAATGCATCGGTCAAGGTGAACTACGATTCGCCGATCCGCGCGCCGGTTGAGAAAGGCACGACACTCGGCAAGCTCATGATCGGCGGGCAGGGGGTGCCCAACATGGAGGTGCCGTTGCTGGCCGGCGCCGACGTGCCGAAGCTGAGCCTGCCGGGACGCGCGATGGCGGTGCTGTCGCACTACGTGACCGGCGGGTAGCGTGGGCGGCGCAGCCCACGCGTGAGACTTGCGCACTTTCGAGCCTGGGTCTCGGTCTGCCTGCGGTTGAAATTCCTTGCTTGCTTCGCACTGCGAGGTGGCCGGCCGGCATATGAGGACGCGCTGCATGCAGCCGGGTCGATTCATCACACTTGAAGGCGGCGAGGGCGCCGGCAAATCCACCCAGGCGCGGCTGCTGGCCGACGCACTGGTGGCATTCGGCCTGCCGGTGCTGCGCACCCGCGAGCCCGGCGGTGCGCCCGGCGCAGAGATTCTGCGCGGCCTGCTGCTCGGCGGCACGGTGGAGTGGTCCACGCCGGCCGAGACATTGCTGCATTTTGCTGCCCGCGCCGAGCATGTGGAGAAGACCATTCGCCCCGCGCTGGCCGTCGGGATGTGGGTGGTATGCGACCGGTTCACCGATTCCACCATGGCGTACCAGGGTTACGGCCAGGGCGCCGATCGCGCGATGATCGCCACGCTGACCGCCCTGGTGCCCCCGGTACCCGCCGTGACGCTGGTGCTGGATGTCAGCGAGCCTGTTGCCGTGGCGCGCCAGGTGCGGCGTGGCGCGGATGCCGATCGCTACGAGCGGCTGGACGGATCATTCCACGCGCGCGTCAACGCGGGGTTCCGCGAGATCGCCCGCCAGGCGCCGGAACGCTGCATCCTGATCGCGGCGGATGCGGCGGAGCAAGCGGTGCACGCCGCCATCATGGCGGCGCTGCGCGACCGGCTTGCCCTGCCTGCCTGAAGCAGGTTCGGGCCGACCGGAATCGATGGGTTTCGCTGCGCTCAACCCATCCGATGCGGTGAAGATCAGGTCAGGCATCGACCGGCGAAGCGAACGTCACCTCGAGCGTGTCGCCGGCTGTATCGGTATCAAGGACAGACTCGCGAATCGCCGCAGCAATCCGTGACGCCTATGCGACGGCCGGCCGCACTGTCATCCTGGCGACACGCTGATCATACCATCGCGATCGGCCGCACCGGCGACCCGGTCGCGCCGCGGAACTTCGTGGCGAGCAGGATGAAGCAGAAGCTGCCCACCCCGTCGGCCGCCAAGTCGTCCAGCGCCAGGTTCTCGATCAGGTAGACGCCGCACTCGGCCAGCGCGTGCTGGTGCACCGGCATGGAAATGCCGTGGTTCGGATTGGGCAGTACCTCCACGGCCATGTTGTCGCAGCCGATCGCCACGACGCCGCGTTCGATCAGCCAGTGCGCACCGGGCAGGTCGATGCCGGGCTCGCCTTGCAGGTAACGCGGATTGTCGATGCCGAAATAGCGTCCCCAGCCGGTACGGATCAGAGCGATGTCGCCCGGCTCAATCGCCACGCCGGCGACTTCCTCGGCGCGGGCCAGTTCGTCGGGCGTAACGACGCGGCCGGGGTTCAGGTGTTGGCCGCCATCGCAGCCCGCAACATCCAACAGCACGCCGCGGGTGATCATCGGCGGCGCGTGCTCGATGCCCAGGCGCTCGAGCCCCCAGTCGGTGACGGTGTCGGCTGCGGACAGGCCGTTGTACAGCCGGTCGCCTTTCGAGAAATGTCCGAGCGCGTCGATATGCGTGCCGACATGCGCGGTCATCTCGATCCGTTCGACATTGGCGCCGGCATCGTTGGTGGCGCCCATCGCACGGCGGCGCTTGATCGAATCACGCCAGGACGCCCAGATCGACAACAGGAACGGCGTTTGGTTCGGCACCATGAACGGTGCGCCCATGCTGATCTCGTGGCTCACGTCGTAGATGCGGCCCTCGAGCACCGATCGCAGCGCGGCGAGGCGCTTCTCCACCGTCAGCAGGTTGGCTGCGCCGATCTGGTCGGTCGGGCCCCAGCGGGAATGGTCGTGCACCGTCATCGTTTCCTCCGAAACCAGGGCCGCGACGCCGGCGCCGGCATTTGCCGCGGCGGCAGAGTGGCGCGCGCCGTATCGAGCGCGGCCGCGCGGATCAACTCGCCGAACCGCGCCGACCGCAGCATGGTTACATTCTCCGGCACGGGATGCCAAAGCCGGGCAATCAGCGCGTCGGCGTCGCATGGCTCGCCGGGCCCGAATTCGACCAGAAACGCCCAGGCGCGGCCGGGCAGGGCAATGACGTTGAAGCCGGCCGGCGCAAAAATGCTGGCGGCGCCGGCCAGCGCATACGACACGACATGCCCGCGACCATGCGGATCGAGGTAGCCCGGATCCTCGTGCTCCACGAATTCCGGCTGGCCCGAGTTGAACAAGTACAGCGAGCCCGGACGCGACACCGCGGCAAGCTGTGTAGCGAGGGTGCGCAGCGCGGCCGGCGTGAGATGTTCGATCACCTCGATGCAGACGCCAGCATCGAACGGCTGTTGCAGGTCGCCCAGCGTGCCGATGACATAGTTGGGATTGGCGGTGCGATGCGGCAGCGGCGGCGGATACAGCTCAACCGCGTGGAACCGGTCGATCACCTCCGGCAGCAGCACCGCGAGCGCGTCGAGCAGCCAGCCGGTGCCGGCGCCGATATCGACAAAGTTTCGGATCGGCACGCGGCAATACGCGATGGTCTCTGCCACGCGCAGTATCGCCGGACCGAAGCAGCGTTCCCGAGCGGCAGCCAGTTCACTGCGCCAGTAGTCATCCGCGTAGCCGGCACCGCCGCCGGCCTCGATCTCCGCCAGGAAATCCGGATGCGCGAACAGCGAGCCGCAGGTGCTGCAGCGGAAATACGCCACGCCGTCGATGTTGCGCCAGGGCTGCGCCGAGTCTGCCTCGCAGACCGCGCAGCGCATCAGGCACGCCGGCGCAGGAAGCGTCCGAAGGCGGCGAGGCTGGTGTCCGAGACGTGGTGTTCGATCCCCTCCGCATCCTGCTCGGCCGCTTCGGCCGGAACGCCCACCGCGAGCAGCAGGTCGACCACCACCCGATGGCGGGCGCGAACGCGTTCGGCCAGCCGTTCGCCGGCTTCGGTCAGGAACACGCCGCGATACGGCTTGGCGACCGCCAGCCCCTCGCGCTTCAGCCGGCCAATCGTCTTGATGGCGGTGGCGTGCGACACGCCGAGGCGGCGGGCGATATCGGTGGGGCGCGCTTCGCCGCCATCGGCCAGCAGGTCGGAGATCAGCTCGACGTAGTCCTCGGACAGCGCGCTGGACTGCGCGGTGCGCGCCTTGCCGAACCGCCGCGCCTGGGTTGGCTCGGTCGGCAGGTCGCCTCGCCGCGTCGTCGGCGCCGGGCTTGCCAAGGCGACTCCTGTGATTTCGTCAGTTCGTCCCGAGAAAAGACACCGGCATGCCGGCTGTCTGCAAGAGCAGAACAAGGTTCAATGCGAGTACCACCGCGGCGGCGATGATTGCGAGCGCCAGGGTCGAACGCCGGCTGACGAAGGGGCCCAGGATGTCGCGCCGGGAGGAGAGCACCAGCAGTGCGACCATCGGCACCGGCAGGACCAGGCT
>DATAPW010000183.1:0-3683 GCA_036265005.1 Acetobacteraceae bacterium
GCTGCCGCTGTTCCAGTTGTCCGGCGTCTCGGGCTACCTGTTCCTGCCGCTCGCCGAAGCCATCATATTCGCCATGATCGCCTCCTTCATCCTGTCGCGCACGCTGGTGCCGACCATGGCGGCGTATCTGCTGCGCGCGCAAGTCGCGGCGCATAGGACGGACGGCAAACCGAAGAGTTTCTTCGGCAGGCTCCAAGGCGGGTTCGAGCAGCGATTCGAGCAGCTTCGCGAACGCTACCGAGAACTGTTGGAAAAGGCGGTGACGCGGCGCGGCCGATTCATCCTCGCGTTTCTGGCGGCGGCACTCGCCTCGGTGAGCCTGCTGATCCCCTGGCTCGGGCAGGATTTCTTCCCCGGCATCAAGTCCGGCGAGATCGACATGCATTTCCGTGCGCCGATCGGGATGCGCCTCGAGGAGGCCAGCAAGGTCGCATCTCTGGTGGATACGGCCCTGCGCCAATTGCTGCCGGGCCATATCACCAATGTCATCGACAATTGCGGCCTGCCGAACAGCGGTCTCAACCAAGCCTACAGCGCGAGCGCGACGATCGGACCGCAGGACTGCGATTTGACCATCGCACTCAACAACCCGGCCTCTCCCGTCGATGAGTACCGTTCGATTTTGCGCGATAAACTGCCGAAGCTGTTTCCGGGTACGGAATTTACCTTCCCACCCGGCGATATCACGGCAAAGATCTTGAATTTCGGCCTGCCGGCGCCGCTCGACGTGCAAATCATCGGCCGCGACACGCAAGCCAACATGGCCTATGCCGAGCGCGTGGTGACGGAGATGCGCCGCATCCCCGGAATCGCGGACGCGACGATCGGACAGACGCTGAGCGAGCCGACGTTGCTGATCTCCGCGCATCGCGCCTTCGCGCTCGGCGCAGCGCTGACGGAGTCCGACATCGCGAACAACACGCTGACGACGCTGTCGGGCTCCGGACAGGTGGCGCCCACCTACTGGCTCGACCGTAAGACCGGCGTCGCGCACCTCGTGAACCTGCAGACGCCGCAGACGCAGTTGACCTCGATGAGCGATTTGGAAACCATCCCGATCGACCAGGGCGACGGCGATCCCACCGGAAAGGGCGTTCAGATTCTCGGGGGCTTGAGCCAGATCACCCAGATCGGGGGTCCCCTCGAGGTGTCGCATCGCGACATCCTGCCGGTGATCGACATTTACGCGAGCAACGCGGGGCGCGATTTGGGGGCGGTGAATGCCGCGGTCGAGCGCGTGTTGCACCAGACGAAAGACGATGTGCCGCGCGGCGCCCGCGTCCAGGTGCAGGGCCAGGCGGTGACGATGAAGAGCGCTTATGTGCAGCTACTGATCGGGCTCGCCTTCTCCATCGTGCTGGTGTACCTGGTGATTGTCGTCAACTTCCAGTCCTGGCTCGATCCCTTCATCATCATCACGGCACTGCCGGGCGCATTGACCGGGATCGTCTGGTCGCTGTTCCTCACCGACACGACGCTCTCCGTGCCGGCGCTCACCGGCGCGATCATGTGCATGGGCACCGCGACCGCGAACTCCATTCTGGTGGTGTCCTTCGCCCGCGACGAGCTTACCGCCCATGGCGATGCGATCCGCGCGGCCGTAACGGCGGGGTATGAGCGCTTGCGTCCGGTGATGATGACTGCGCTTGCCATGATCATCGGCATGCTGCCGATGTCGATGTCCAACACGCAAAATGCGCCTTTGGGGCGCGCAGTGATCGGCGGGCTCCTGGTGGCGACATTTGCGACATTGATGTTCGTACCCTGTGTCTTCGCCCTGATGCACCAGAAACGATCCGGCGCAGGAGAAGCGGTATGAAGCGGCCCAAGCTGTTGATGATCGGAGTGCCGGTGGTAGTCGTCGCGGCACTGCTGCTTTACGGCATCGTGAAGCGTGAACGGGCGCTGGCCAGCCTGGGGCACGTCGCGCAGGCGCAGTCGACCATTGCAGCCGAAATCATCACGCCGACGCCGGGGCCGTCCACGCGCCCGCTCGTCCTGCCGGGAACGGTGCGCGCCTGGTACGAGGCGCCGATCTTCGCGCAGGTCTCAGGGTATGTGCTCAGCTGGAACGTGGACTACGGGGCGCAAGTGAAGGCGGGGCAGCTGCTGGCGACGATCAGCACGCCGGGTCTGGATGCGCAGTACGCGGCGGCGAAGGGAGCTCTTGCCGTGGCGCAAGCCAACTATCATCTGGCGGTGACGACGGCTGAGCGCTGGCAGGCCCTGGCGGGCACGGTGGCCGTGTCGAAGCAGGAAGTGGACGTGCAGGTGGCGGGAGCGGCGGCGCGCAAGGCTGAGCTCGAAGTGGCGGCACAGAATGTCGCACGCTATGCGGCGCTCGAGGCATTCAAACGCGTGGTGGCGCCCTTCGACGGCGTGGTCACGGCGCGGCTCACCGATGTCGGCAGCTACGTCAACGCCGCGGGAGGCGACGTATCGGCCCGCGGCAGCTCGACGGAGCTCTTTACCGTGGCGGACGTGCATGAGATGCGGGTGTTCGTGTCGGTACCGCAGGGCGATGCGGACCAGTTGGTGCCTGGCCTCACCGCGACGATCCATCTGCCATCGCAGCCGGGCAAACTCATCGAGGCGAAGTTTCTGACCACGGCGCGGGCGTTCAGCCCCACCACGCGCACGGCGGTGACGGAGCTCACGGTCGACAATTCGAATCACGCCCTGTGGCCCGGCACGTACGTGGACGTGCAATTCCAAGTGCCGTCCGATCCCAATGTGCTGACCATGCCTGAGGAGGCGTTGATCTTTCGCGCGGCGGGAACGCAGGTGGCCATCGTCGACCCTTCGAACCGCGTGCATCTGCATGACGTGACGCTCGGACAAAATTTAGGACAGACCGTGCAGGTCACGAGCGGTCTGGCCGCGGGCGACAGGCTGGTGAACAATCCGCCGGCAGGTCTGCTGGAAGGGCAGTCAGTGCAGCCTGTAACGCCGGCGCCGGGCTACGGTTCGGCAAAGCAGAAGCTGCCTTCGCGGCCGGAGCCGCCTCCGCCGCCGGGCTCTGCCAGCGGCGATGGACACGCGTCCACACCATGAGGCCGTGTCGCACAGCACTGATCATCTTGCTCGGGGCAGCGGCGCTGCCGGGCTGTGATCTGGCGCCCGTCTATGATCCGCCGCATTACCTTGTGCCCGAATCCTACCAGGGCAGCGGCCCGTTCCGTGCGGCCCACCCGGAGGATGTGCTGTCGACGGGCGGTGACTGGTGGACGATGTTGGGCGATGCGCAACTGAACCAGCTCGAGGAGCAACTCGGGCGCGCGAACCCGACGCTCGAGGCCGCTGCGGAGGTCTACACCCAGGCGCGCGACTTGGCGGCCGAGGCGCAGTCAGCACGCTATCCGCAGGTCGGTGCGCAGGCTCTGGTGTCGGAGAACAAGGAATCCGCGCATCGCCTCTTCCGCGCCAGCAGCAGCACCGGGCCGACCCAGGAGGCCTCTAACCAGATCGGAGCGGCGGCATCCTGGGAGCCGGATTTCTGGCACGCGATACGCAACCAGGCGCACGCGCAGAAGCGCCTGGCACAGGCCAGCGCCGCGGACCTGGCCATGGTGCGGTTGAGTTTGCAGGCGGAACTCGCGAACGACTATGTCGCCGTGCGCGGACTGGACGCTGAACTCGAGGTGCTGCGCCAGTCGATCGTCGCGTACCAGAAGGCGGTCGAG
>DATAPW010000184.1:0-6439 GCA_036265005.1 Acetobacteraceae bacterium
AGCGTTGCCTTGGCCACCGTTCCAACCTTCCCCCTCGCCAGTACGGCACCGCACTCATAACGCAGCAGACACCAGCATACCAGAACGGACCCCTGCGATAACAGCCTCGTGCCGCTTGTCTGACCCAGTGAGTTTTCGCGGATTAACCCGGGCTGTTTCCCAGCTTGACTTTGCCGCCCGCTAAAAGTCGAGAACTCCCTTCTTGTGCGAGATTTTGGTAAACTGCTTCGCGGCGATGATGTCCTCCCACTCCTTGATGGCAGTCGTCACGGCGACAGTTCCCCGAGCCTGCTTGTCGGCATCCGAGTGGCCGGTGTCATATTCCGCCGCCACGTCGAGGGCCTTCCTCGGATTGCCGAATGAGCTGACGTGGTGAATGATCCCATTCTTGGCATTCGCCTCGTCGGTCTCAATCTTCACCTTGGAGAACTGGCGGATCTTGACCCATGTTGGTGCCGCAGCACTGAAGATCTCGACCAGCCGGATTGGCCTGCGGGCACGGTACACCAACGAGGTTCCGGTATCTGCGGCGCGGATGTAGTCGATATCGACGCTATCTGCCACCTGGCCGACGGCGATTCTGGCAACCCGCCAGACATCCTGTTGTTTGGGGTCCGGGTTCACCGCCGAATACGCAACAAAGATGTCCGATGACCAGTCGTTGATGATGGTGTTCGCACCGACATGGATCATCGCATTCTCCGGGCTGCTGCACGCCTGAGGCTAGCGCCGGCCACGTGATCCTCACAACCAATTTTGGTCGCGTGCCGGTCAGGCGGGCGTAGCGCTGGCGACGCCCCGCAGCCCGAGTTCCCGCGCCCTGAGGCACCGCACCCAATGCCCGGGCGCCACTTCCTGCAGCGCGGGAACCTCCTGCCGGCATCGCTCCACAGCGTAGCGGCAGCGCGGGTGGAAGGCGCAGCCGGACGGGGGATCGGACGGATCCGCCACATCGCCTTCCAGCACGATCCGCTTCGCCCGTCGCCGCGGGTCGGGCACCGGGACAGCCGACAGCAGCGCTTCGGTGTAGGGATGGCGTGGCGTGGCGAACAGCGCTTCGGTCGGTGCGATTTCGACGATCTTGCCGACATACATCACCGCCACGCGGTGGCTCACGTGCTTCACCACCGACAGGTCGTGCGCGACGAACAAATAGGCGATGCCCAGGCGGTCCTGCAGTTCCAGCATCAGGTTGACGATCTGCGCCTGCACCGAGACGTCCAGCGCCGACACCGGCTCATCCGCGACAATCAGCGACGGATGCAGCGCCAGCGCACGGGCGATGCCGATGCGCTGGCGCTGTCCGCCGGAAAACGCATGCGGGAAACGGTTCAAATAGGCGCTGGGCAGATGCACCAGTTGCAGCAGTTCGGCGACCCTGTCGTTGCGCTCGCGCACATCGCCGATGCCGTTCACCAGCAGCGGCTCGCCGATGATCTCGGCGATGGTCATGCGCGGGTTCAGCGAGGAGAACGGGTCCTGGAAGATCATCTGCATCTGCCGCCGCAGCGGCCGCAGCTCCTTGCGCCTGAGCTTCGCCACGTCGATCTCCGCGCCGCTGCCGGTGCGGAAGCGGATCTCGCCCGCGGTGGGTGTCACCGCGCGCAGGATGCAGCGCGACGTGGTGGTCTTGCCGCAGCCGGATTCGCCGACCAGCGACAGGGTCTCCCCGCGGTCGATGGTGAAGCTGACATCGTCCACCGCGCGCACGTGACCGGCCACGCGACCCAGCAGGCCGCGCTGGATCGGGTAGTGTTTCCGCAGGTTGCGAACGTCGAGGACCGGGGTCATGGCGCGCACCGCCACGACAGGGGGAGGAGGAGTACGATACCAGGTGACGAAATGATCGACCTTTGGTCGCCATGCCTTCCGGCGTCATGGCCGGGCTTGTCCCGGCCATCGGTCGAGGCAGGTTGTCGCTTCTGATGGCCGGGACAGGCCCGGCCATGACGGACAAAGCGGCGGCCCCACGGGTCAAAGATACTGCCACCTGGTATGATGCTGCGGCAGGACTTCATGCCGGCACCCGCGCGCCTGTGGTGGTGTAGAGATGGCACGCGACATCGTGGCCGGGGTCGATCGCCACTTCTACCGGGAACGATATCTCGCACACGCCGAGCATGAAATCCGTACAGCGCGGGTGGAACGGGCAACCCGGCGGGCGCGCATAGGGATGCGGGATGGAACCCGAAATCGTCGCCAGTCGCGACCGCGGCGCGGCCAGCACGTTGGGTATCGAACGTAGCAACGAACGCGTATACGGATGTCGCGGCGCGTGGAAGATCGCGTCCACCGGACCCTTCTCGACCTCGTGGCCGAGATACATCACCACCACGTCGTCGGCCATTTCGGCGATCACGCCCATGTCGTGGGTGATCAGGATCACCGCCAGTCCGCGCTCCTGCTGCAATCGGCGGATCAGCTCCAGGATCTGCGCCTGGGTGGTGACGTCCAGCGCGGTGGTCGGCTCATCGGCAATCAGGATGCGTGGCTCCGCTGCCAGTGCCAGGGCGATCATCACCCGCTGGCGCAGGCCGCCGGACAGCTCGAACGAATAGGCATCCACCCGCTGTGCCGGACGCGGGATGCCGACCATCGCCAGCAGTTCGATCGCACGCGCCCGCGCTGCGCTCTTCGACAATGTGGTGTGCAGCCGGATCGCCTCGATGAGCTGGTTGCCGACGGTGTGGAACGCCGACAGCGAGCTCATCGGCTCCTGGAACACCAGGCCGATTTCGCCGCCGCGGATGGCGCGCATTTCTGTGCCGTCCGAGGGCAATGGCACGAGGTCCGTGGTTCTCCCATCGGCGCGGCGCAGGACGATCCTGCCGCTGACGATCCGGCCTGGGCGTTCGACGATGCGCAGGATGGAGCGTGCGGTGACGCTCTTGCCGCAGCCGGATTCGCCGACGATGCCGAGGGTGCGGCCGGGGAACAGATCGAACGAGGTGCCGTCCACCGCACGCACCACGCCTTCATCGGCGAAGAAATGCGTGTGCAGATCGCGCACCGAAAGGATCGGTTCAGCCATAGGGATCCGCCGCGTCGCGCAGTCCGTCGCCCAGGAAGTTGAATGCCAGGATCACCACGATCACCGGCACCGCGGCGAGCAGCAGCCACGGTGCCAGGCCGAGTGTTTCCAAATTCTGGGCGTCCTGCAGCATGACGCCCCAGGAGATTGCCGGCGGCCGCAGTCCCAGGCCAAGGAACGACAGCGTGGTCTCGCTGATGATCATCGCCGGCAGCGCCAGGCTGGTCGCGGCGATGATGTGCGACAGGAACGACGGCACCATGTGCTTGAAGATGATACGCAGCCGTGACGCGCCGCAGAGTTCCGCCGCGGTGATGAAGTCTTCCTCGCGCAATGCCAGGAAGCGGCCGCGCACAACGCGGGCCAGCTCGGTCCAGCCGATGAGCGAGATAATGATGGTGATGGCGAAGTAGACCTGTTCCGGCGACCAGCTTGTCGGGATCGCGGCGGCGAGGCCCATCCACAGCGGGATGGTCGGGATTGACCGCAGGATCTCGATGACGCGCTGCACGACGGTATCGACCCAGCCGCCGAACAGGCCGGAAATGCCACCCAACAAGACACCCAGCACCAAACTCAGCGTTACGCCGACCAGGCCGATGGTGAGTGACGTGCGGGTCGCCAGCACCAGGCGGGAGAACACGTCGCGGCCAAGCTGGTCGGTGCCAAGGAGGAACAGTGCGTCGGAAGCGTTGCCGCTGCTGATGCCAAGCAGATGGATGTCGGTGGGAAACAGGCCGAACAGCCGATACGGATAGCCGTGCGCGAACAGCGCGAGGTCGCGTGGGTCGCCGGGATCCGGCGCGTAGCTGAGCTTGAAAGTGCGCAGGTCGCGCTTGCCCTTCAGGGCATAGACCTGCGGATGGAAGTGGCCGTTCGCATCGAACCAGTGGATCGGTTGCGGCGGGATATAGCTGCGCGCTGCCTGGGTATCGAACGGCGCGGCATAGGCGATCACGTCGGCAAACGCGGCGACGATATAGAACAAAAGCACGATGATGCCGCTGATTACCGCCAGCTTGTGTTTCCTGAATCGCCACCAGATGAGCTGCCGCTGGGTCGCGACGGCGACACGGGTTTCCTCCTCGGTGACGAGAGGTTCGGTGACGACGGCCTCGCTCATCGCACCTGGCCGAGCCGGATGCGTGGATCGATCCACATCAGAACAAGATCCGAAACCAGCGTGCCGACCACGGTGAGGATGCCGAGCAGCAGGATGATGGTGGACGCCAGCAGCATGTCCTGGGCCAGCAGCGAGCGCAAAAGCAGCGGGCCGACGGTCGGCAGGCTGAGCACGACCGAGATGATCACCGAACCCGACACCAGTTGCGGCAACAGATAGCCGATCGTGCTGGCGAACGGATTGAGCGCGGCGCGCACCGGATATTTCGTGATGACCCGGCGTTCCGGCAGGCCGCGGGCGCGTGCGGTGACCACGTATGGCCGGCGCAGTTCGTCCAGCAGGTTGGCGCGCATGATGCGGACGAGCTGCGCCGTGCCGGCCAGCGACAGGATCAGGATGGGCACCGGCAGGTGCTGCAGCAGATCGACGACTTTCGCCCAGGTCCATGGGGCGAGTTGCTGGCTGGCGGAAAACAACCCGCCGACATTCATGCCGAACAGCCGCGAGCCGAAATACATCACGATCAGCGCGAGCAGGAAGTTGGGAATGGCAAGTCCGATGAAGCCCAGGAAGGTGAAGACGTAGTCGCCGAACGAGTATTGCCGCACGGCGGAGTAGATGCCGATCGGCAACGCGAGTCCCCAGGTGACGATGATGGCGCCGAGTGACAACAGGACGGTCAGCCACAGGCGATCGCCGATCACCTCGACGACCGGCCGGCCGTATTCGAACGAGCGGCCGAAATTGCCGGTTCCCACCATGGCGAGCCACTTCCAGTATTGCACGTAAAGTGGCTGGTTCAGGCCGTAGGCGAGGCGCATGGCGTCCGCCTCGGCCGCCGAGATCGCGGTGCCCGAGGCGGCGGCCTGTGCGGCGTAGGCACTGACGAAATCGCCCGGCGGCAGGTGCAGAATGATGAAGGTCACCAGCGTGATGGCGAACACGGTGATTGCCGCAAGCACCAGGCGTCGGGCGAGATAGGTCAGCATGCCGCCAATCCGCTGTCGTGACGGGCGAAGGCCCGCCATCCACGACTTCGCCTGCCGCCACGAAGGGTAGACGCGGATGGCAGGCCTTCGCCTGCCATGACGGCCGAAAGAGACATCATGACTTGAAGTACCAGGTCTCCGGGTGGGAATTGCCCGGCGTGCGGCAATGCTGCGCGTTGCACACCCGTGCGGCGATGTTGCCCAGCTTGTTCGACACCAGGCGCACACCAAGTCCTGCCGGCGATTGCCCCACCGTGCCGATCCCGTACTGCTGGTCGACCAGGATCTTCCAGATCTCCTGAGCATTTTTGTTGCGGCCTTCGGCCTTCAGCCCCGCAGCCTCGGAGTACAATTCGAATATCTTCAGGATATTCGGATCCTCCGGTTTGGTGCCCTGCTTGCCGCCGGACGAATACCACGCCGCGTATTCGGGGCCGAACGCCGCGCCGGGAATCACCGGCACCGCCCAGGTGGGGAACAAATAGAGCAGCTCGGTGCCGCCATTGTTCCAGACGAACAGTTGATGTTCGTTGTTGGTCTGCTTCGCGAAGCCCAGCCCGCGTTCCATCTCGCGGACATCCGCCTGGATGCCGATCTTGCGCCACTGGTCCGCCACCATTTCCGAGAGTTTCGGATACGGCAGGAACGCGGCGATCGCGATCACCTGCAGCCGCAACCGTTCGCCGTTGTCGGTGCGCATGCGGTAGCCGGCGGAATCCTTCTTGCTCAGCCCGATCTTGTCGAGCAGTGCATTGGCCTGCGCCACATCCAGCACCGACCACTTCTTGCGCCACTCCGGGCCGGGACTTTGTGGCATGCTCTCGCCGGGCGCCGGTGAGCCGGGCGATCCGACACCCAGCCAGAACGTCTCGTTCAACTGGTCGCGGTCGATGCCGAGTGCGAGCGCTCGGCGGAAATCCGCATTCGTCAGCCATTTGCGGATTTCCGCATCGCCCGTGTAGCTCTGGTTCACGTGGAACATGAAGTCGGAGCCGGCAAATCCGAGGTCCAGATGGACCTTGTAGTTGCCCTTCTCCTGGTTATCGAGCAGCACCGGCAGCTTGCCAAGATCGATATGGCGTTCCTGCTCGTCGTACTCGCCGGACATCGCCCGCAGGTTGATGACCTCGAGGTTTTCCGCAAGCGTGAACTGCACCCGATCGAAATACGGCAATTGGTTGCCGGCGGTATCCACCGCGTAATAGTACGGATTGCGCTCGAGCAGCCAGATCGGATTGTTGATCGGCCGCACGCTGCGCCACGGACCGAGCACCGGCAGATCGGGGTTCAGCTCCC
>DATAPW010000185.1:0-27189 GCA_036265005.1 Acetobacteraceae bacterium
CTTCTTGCGCGCCATCTTCAGGTGATCGCGCGTCATCATCGGCGGGATGCCGGTCAGCCGCGCCAGCCCCTCCATGAACAGGGCGGCCGGCCACACCACCGCCTCGGGCAATTCGATGGTCGGCGGCTTCCGACCGACCACGTCCGCCACCATCGCCAGCAGGTCCTTCAGCAGCAGGTTCTCGCCACCGAGGATGTAATCCTCGCCGATCCGGCCGCGCTCCAGCGCCAGCGCGTGACCCTCTGCCACATCGTCCACATGCACGATGTTGAGCCCGGTATCGATGAACGCCGGCACCCGCCCGGCCGCGGCGTCGCGGATCATCTTGCCGGTCGGCGTCGGCTTGATGTCGCGTGGCCCGACCGGCGCCGCGGGGTTCACGATCACTGCCGGCAGCCCTTCATGCCGCACCAGGTCCTTCACCGCGCGTTCGGCCAGGAACTTGGACCGCTTGTAGGTGCCGACGAAGTCAGCCTCGATGATCGGCGTCGCCTCGTCGGCCGGCGAGCCATCGTCCGTGCGGCCCAGCGCGGCGATCGAGCTGCAATAGACGATGCGCTCCACACCGGCGGCCTGCGCCGCCCGCATCACCGCCAGTGTACCCTCCACGTTGGCACGCAGCATGGCGTCGGGGTCCGGCACCCAGAACCGGTAATCCGCCGCAACATGCACCACGTAGCGGCAGCCTGCCGCGGCGCGCGCCAGCGAGGCGGCATCGGTCAGGTCGCCCAGCGCCAGTTCGGCGTCGATCCCCGCCAGGTTGCGCCGGTCGCTGGTTGGACGCACCAGCAGGCGCAGCGTGTGGCCGCGCGCCGCCAGTACCCGGGCCACGGCGGAGCCGACGAAGCCGGTGGCGCCGGTCAACAGGGTCGCGCCGCTGTCTGTCACCGCCGATGATCCTCCTGCGCAAACCGCGGTATATAGCCCGGGCCGCCGGAGTTGGTGTAGAGCCGCTCCCCTGCCCCGCCGCCAGCCGGAAAGTCGCCCACCGTGAAGAAGCTCTCGATCGCGCTGGCGCTGGCCGGCCTGCTGCTTGGAACCGTCCTGATCGGCTGGTTCGGCTTCGGCCGGGTGATCGCCAGCGTCGAGCGCGTCGGCTGGGCGGATTTTGGCGTCATCGTCGGCTGGCAGCTCCTGCTGTTTGTGGTTCTGGGGCTGGCGTGGGACGCGATCACCCCGCCGCGCGAGGCCCGCCGCCCCTGGGTGTTCGTCTGGGGCCGCATGGTGCGCGACGCATCCGCCAACTGCCTGCCGTTCTCGCAGGTGGGCGGCTTCGTGTTCGGCGCCCGGGCAGCCACGCTGCATGGCGTGTCCTGGTCGCTCGCCACCGCGTCCACCGTGGTGGATGTCACCGCGGAGTTCCTGGCGCAGCTGGCGTTCACCGCCATCGGACTGGGCATCCTGCTGGCGCGCGCGCCGGAATCGTCGCTGGCGGTACCGCTGGAGGTGGGGCTCGGGCTGGCGGTCATGGCCGGGGTCGCGCTGATCTGGCTGCAGCAGGGCGCCGCCCCGCTGTTCGCCAAACTGGGACACCGCATCGCCGGCAACTGGTTCGGCGACGCCCAGGAGCGCGTGCAGGTGCTGCAGGCGGAGATGTCGCTGATCTATGGCCACGCGGGACGCCTCGCTCTCGGCTTCATCGGCCATCTGCTGGGCTGGATCGGTACCGGCGTCGCCGGCTGGATCACCTACCGCGCCCTCGGCGTGCCGATCGATTTCGACGATGCGCTGGCGATCGAGGCGTTGCTGAGCGCCGCGGCGGCAGCGGCGTTCCTGGTGCCGGTGAATGCCGGCGTGCAGGAGGCGGGCTATGCCGGGCTGGGCGCCATCTTCGGCGTGCCGCCGGAACTGTCGCTGGGGGTCTCGCTGGTCCGCCGCGCGCGCGACATCGCGGTGGGCGTTCCGATCCTGCTGATCTGGCAGTTCTTCGAAATGCGGCGGCTGCGGGCACTCGCTGTCCGGGAAGTCGAGCGCCGCTGAGCGTGCCGGCTGCCGGCGTGCGTGATCTTACACCGGTCCCGTCCTGCTTGCGCAGGACGGGTAGAGCGCAGCGAAACCCATCAGTCCTGATGAACTCTCGGCAAAGCCGGAGGGAAACCCAGTAATGCACCGACGACTGCCTCTGCTGTTTCACGCTATCGCCTATGCTCTGCGCGGCGGCTTCCTGATCCGGCCGTTCGTCATTGCCCTGGCACTCGGCGCTGCGGGCGGCGTGCTGTCTTCGCTGGAAGAGCAGATACCGACGCTCAGCGCATGGATACCGATGACGCTGTTCCCGTCGCGGCAGGACCCGCAGGTGGCGCAGGTCATCCTGAGCGCCATCGCCACCTCGATCATGACCGTCGTCTCCATCGTGTTCGCCATCCTGCTGATGACGCTGACGCTGGCCTCGACGCAGTTCTCGCCGCGCATCCTGATCAGCTTCGTGCGCGACCGTGGCACGCAGTGGACGCTGGGCGTGTTCCTCGGCACGTTCTCCTACTGCATGGCCGCGCTACCCGCGGCCCGATCGCTGCCGATTGCATTCGTGCCGGTGCTGACGGTGACCGGCGCCATGCTGCTGGCGCTGGTGTCCGTCGGCTGGCTGATCTTCTTCATTCACCACATCTCGCAGGCGATCAGCGTCAACCACATCGTCGATCGCATCGCGCGTGAAGTGGAGGTGGTGATCGATGAGCTGATGCCGCTACCGCGCGGGCGGGTCGCACCGATGAACCGGCCGCCGCCGCTCGATTCGGATAATACGCCGATCCTGAACCAGCGTTCGGGCTATGTCCGCTTCATCGACATTCGTCAGTTGGTGTTTCTGGCAAAGTCCTGGCGTATCCACATCCGCGTCGAGCGCGGCGTCGGCCAGTTCGTACCAGCCGGCGTGCCACTGGTGTTTGTTTCGCGCGAGGATCGCATCAACCCGCTGCGTATCGCCGAATTGCTGGCCGCGTTCGACATCGGGCCGACGCGCACGCTGCAGCAGGATGTCGAGTTCGGTGTCATTCAGATCGTCGATATCGCGCTGCGGGCCATTTCGCCGGCGGTCAACGATCCCAGCACTGCGATCAGCTGCATCGACCAGCTCAGCCGCATTCTGATCCGCTGGCTCGGTCGAATACCGCCGGCCTCGGTCCTGTTCGATCCGCCGCATGTGCCGCGGCTGATGGTGCCGTGGATCAGCGTTGACGGAATGCTCGATACAGCGTTCGAGCAGATCCGGCATTATGCCGCGACCGACGCGGCCGTCAGCCTGCGGCTGCTGCGGGCGTTCGGCGATATTGCTGGCACGCTGTGGCATGGGGACATTCGCGACAAACTGCTGGAGCGGGCGCGTAGGGTGGTCGATGGGTGCAGCGACCGGGTCGGCGAAACCGAGATTGCCCGGCTTTCCGAACGCCTTGCGGTTCTCGAGGAACGGCTGAGGAGCTGACCGGCTCCCCTTCAGCTAAGGGTTCGTGACCGGCAGAGCGACTTCGAAGCAGCCGGCGAAGGGCAGGATCGACGGCGGCGCATGCAGCCGGGTCATCGGTTCACCCGACGCGGTCCATTTCGTGCCCGCAATCGCATCGAGAATCGCCACGTCGGCCTGGGCGACTGCCAGATCCGTCGGTCGTCCGCGGACGCCCAGTACCGCCAGGGTTTCCGCCTGTAGCAGACTGATCCTGACCTTGCCGGTACGCGGTGCAGCCGCCATCTCGGCGCTCTCCATGCCGATGAGGCCGATGCGCACCAGCCACCTGCCAGGCGCCTCCGCTTGTTGCACCAGCGGCCGCGCGACGCGGAGCCTCGGGCCATCCCTACTGTGATCGGCAATATAGCTGGCGAAACGCGACAATGCGGTCGCGTAGGCCTGGTCGCGATCACCTTTGACGTAAGTATGTGCTGCAAGACCGGCCTGGGTCTTTCGAATTTGCACGACATCGTGGCACGATACGACCAGCTCGCTGGTGGCGCCGCTGAGGCGGAGGACAAGCCAGCGAGCCGGCAGCGTGCGCGGATAGCGCTGCAGGAAATGCGTGACGAGCCTACTGCCGGAGCACGGCTTCAGTGCAGGGCTGAACACTCTCATGCCAGGCGCCGTGAGAACTTGGTCTTCGAGAGCGCCGACCATTCGGCTGTCATGCTGATCGCCATGTTCGCAGCGCAGATCAATGCAATTGCAGCTTCCTGCGTCACGCGCATTGCATGATGCGCCGCGATGTCCAGACGCCAGCCCTGGCAAGCAACCGGAGCAACGGCCCAAACACCAAGACGAGCAGCGCCAGACCAGCCAGGCGAACCAGCAGGACCTGATGGCAATTGAAGGACCAGTCATCCATTGCGCAGCGCAACTTAGGCACCGATGCATATAAATTCGATGGAGGTTTGCGAGCGCCCCTATATGCAACTGCTATGCGGCGGACGCCCGATTCATTCTGGATTTTATATGCGCCTGCCGGCCACAGTTCATGGTGTTGCATCCGTCAGGGCGCGTCGTGCGCCCTGCGCTGTTGCGTGGAGTGACGCGTGAACAACGTACGGTTCGGCTCGCAGGCCGAGCTGCCCGCAAGGGGTGAAGACCGCGTGCATGATGGGCATGCTGAGCGCAGCTATCCCACGCCGGCCGAATTTGTCTGGCAATTCAGCCGTGTCATCGCCTTCTGCCTCGGCCTGGCCGTGCTCGCGCACGTCATCGTCGCAGTCATGGGCACGCAGTGACAGGCGGCTGACGATCCAGCTGCATAGCGGTTGATTTGAACCATTGCATTGCCGGCCGTAACCCCCATCTGGCGCTGGGGCGGGACGGTGCGGCCTTTTCAGGGGGAAGCATGACGCACCTTCGGATCTCGTTCCGTCCGTTCGGCCTGGCACACGGGGCACCTTCGCTGGTCGGCGCCTGGCTGATTGTTGCCGGCGCCTTACCTGCAGGAGCGCAGCCGGCACCCGCAACGCCTGCACCCGCAGCACCCGCCCCCGCAGCGCCGGCCCCTGCAGCTCCGCCACCAGGGCTTTGGATCGACGGAATCCACCTGTCCGCACAGCTCGAAGCCGGCATCATGGGAAATCCATCAGGCCCGGCTGACGGCCTCAACTTCGGCCAATTGTTCACCGACCATGCCAACCAGGTTCAGCTCAATCAGTTGCTGCTGACCGCACAGAAGCCGCTCGATCCGAAGAACCCGGACTATCAGTGGGGCTTCAAACTTCAGTTCATGTACGGCTCCGACGCCCGGTACACGCAATTCCTCGGCGAGCTGAACCGTGTCGATCCGAACCAGCGCTACCAGCTCGACGTGGTCGAGGCGAACGTGCAGGCGCACCTGCCCTGGCTTACCGAGGGCGGCATCGACGTGAAGGCGGGCCAGTACCCCACGCCGCTCGGTTACGAGACAATCGACCCGTCCACCAATCCGTTCTATTCGCACTCCTACATCTTCCAGTTCGGCCTGCCGTTCAAGCATACCGGTGCCCTGACAACGACGCACGTCAACAGCCTGCTCGATATCTATGCGGGCGCCGACACTGGCTCGAACACCACCTGGGGGCCGCTCGGGGACAATAACGGCGCTGGCGGCGGAATCGCCGGGTTCGGCCTCAACCTGATGGATGGCAACCTGACGGTGCTGGCACTGACGCATTTCGGGCCGGAACAGGCAACACGTCTGCTGTCGCCGATCGGTGTCAACGCCAACCGCCAGTGGCGCTACTACAATGACGTCATCATGACCTGGAAGGCGAGCGACGCTCTAACGCTGGTGTCCGAGGCCAACCTGGTCCGCGATGGCTTCGGCACGGTGGGCAAGCCGGTGAACGGCTTCGGCTTCGCGCAATACGGCTCCTATGCGCTGTCGGATACACTGGCGTTGAACGGGCGGGCGGAATATTGGCGCGATGACAACAACTTCTTCGTCGCGTCGTTCCCCAGCAACTCGGCGCCGGTCATGGCACAGCAGGGCTTTGCCGTTCCGTTCCTGCATACGGCGCCGGGGACCAACACCACGTACGGCGCACTGACGATCGGTGTCACGTGGAAGCCGACGGTGCCGGCGCCGGTAACCGGGCTGCTGGTTCGTCCGGAAGTGCGCTGGGACCACGCCTTCACCAACAACCATCCGTTCAACGCGCAGCAGGACAACAACGCCGTCACCATCGGCGCCGACGCCGTGGTCACGTTCTGAACATGTCCGCGGATTTATATGGAATTTATATGCCGACACCCCCTGGACGCCATCGTTTCTATATGACGCGCTGCTTACCTTCGCCGCAACGCAACATGCGTGCCGCATGCGGCGGCATCGTTGCTGACCCAGGAGAAATCCCATGCTCGACGTCGTCTACATCCTGATCGGCGCCGCTTTCCTTGCCGGTTGCGTGCTCTACGCATTCGCCTGCGATCGTTTGTGAGGCCACCGCCATGACACTCGACTATGTGCTGGGCTCGATCGTGACGGTCGGCCTGCTGGTCTATCTGGTTTACGCCCTGATCCGGCCAGAGAAATTCTGAGCCGGATCCCAAGGAGCAACGTGACATGACGTTCAACGGGTGGCTGCAGATCGGGCTGTTCGCCGTTCTGATAGTCCTGCTGACCAAACCTGTCGGCGGTTACATGACGCGGGTGTTTGCCGGCGAGCGTACGCCGCTGCGCCCGGTCCTGCGCCCGATCGAGGTCGGCATCTACAAGCTGTGCGGCGTCGAGGAGAACGAGGAGCAGCACTGGATCAGCTACGCCGTCGCGATGCTGGCGTTCAGCTTCGCCGGCTTCGTTATCATGTATGCGATCCAGCGCCTGCAGAACGTGCTGCCGTTGAACCCGCAAGGGCAGGATGCGGTGTCGCCTGACCTGGCGTTCAACACCTCGGTCAGCTTCATGACCAACACCAACTGGCAGTCGTACGTGCCCGAGACGACGATGAGCTACCTCACGCAGATGACTGCGCTGACGGTACACAACTTTGTCTCGGCCGCCACCGGCATCGTGCTGGCAATCGCGCTGATCCGCGGTTTCGCGCGACGTTCGGCGCAAGGGCTCGGCAATTTCTGGGTCGATCTGACCCGCTGCGTGCTGTTCATCCTGCTGCCGATTTCGATCGCTGTCGGCCTGGTGCTGATCTGGCAGGGCACGCCGCAGAACCTGCACGCCTATACGGACGTCGCTACGCTCGATGGCGGCAAGCAGCTGATCGCCCAAGGCCCGGTGGCGTCGCAGGAAGTCATCAAGATGCTCGGCACGAACGGCGGCGGGTTCTTCAATGCCAACTCGGCGCATCCGTTCGAGAACCCCAACGCACTGACCAACCTGATCCAGCTGGTGCTGATCTTCTCGCTCGGCGCCGGCCTCACCAACGTGTTCGGCCGCATGGTTGGCCACCAGCGTCAGGGCTGGGCGATCTTCGCGGTGATGGGTGTGTTGTTCCTCGCCGGCGTTGCAACGGTCTACGCCGCTGAATCTCCGGGCAACCCGGCGTTCACTGCGTTCAATGTCGACCAGGCGCCGAGCGCCTTGCAGGCAGGCGGCAACATGGAGGGCAAGGAGGTCCGCTTCGGCATCGCCAATTCCTCGTTGTTCACCACCGTCACCACCGACGCATCGTGCGGTGCAGTCAACAACATGCATGACAGCCTGCTGCCGCTTGCCGGCATGGTACCGATGGTCAACATCATGCTGGGCGAGATCATCTTCGGCGGCGTCGGTTCCGGCCTCTACGGCATGCTGCTGTTCGTCGTGATCGCGATGTTCGTCGCCGGGTTGATGGTCGGCCGGACGCCGGAATATCTCGGCAAGAAACTTGAATCGAAAGAGGTCAAGATGGCCATGCTGGCCATCCTGGTCCTGCCGCTGTCGATCCTTGGCTTCACCGCGCTGGCGGTCGTGCTGCCGGTCGGCACCGGCGCAATGGCCAACGCCGGCCCGCACGGCTTCTCCGAGGCGCTCTATGCCTACACCTCGGCGACCGGCAATAACGGCAGCGCATTCGCCGGCCTCTCCGCCAACGTGCCGTTCTGGAACGACACGCTTGGCATGGCGATGTTCATCGGCCGCTTTCTGATGATCATCCCGATGCTGGCGATGGCCGGATCACTGGTGAGAAAGAAGATCGTGCCGATCTCCGCGGGCACCTTCCCCACCGACAGCCCATTGTTCGTCGGCCTGGTGGTGGGCGTGATCGCGATCACCGGCGGACTGATCTACTTCCCAGCGGTTTCCCTCGGGCCGGTCGTGGAGCACTTCGCCATGCACGCCGGCACCCTCTTTGATACAGGCAGCTAGTCCCATGGAAATCAGGAACAAGATGCGCGGTCCGCAGTCGTCGATCATGGACCCCGCGATCCTCGTGCCGGCGATCGGACAGTCCTTCGTCAAGCTCGATCCGCGTGTGCTGATCAAGAACCCGGTGATGTTCGTCGTCGAGATCGTCGCGGCGCTCACCACAGTGATCTTCATCCGCAACCTGCTGGCCGGCGACGGCGCCCATCTCGGCTTCACCTTCCAGATCATCGTCTGGCTGTGGATCACCGTGCTGTTCGCCAACTTCGCCGAAGCGGTCGCCGAAGGCCGCGGCAAGGCGCAGGCGGCGACGTTGCGCAAGGCGCGCACCGAAACCATGGCCAAGCGGCTCCCGTCGCCAAGCGCTGCCACCTTCCAGACGGTGGCCGCCCCCGAACTGAAGCAGGGCGATATCGTGCTGGTGGAGGCCGGCGATCTGATCCCGAGCGACGGCGAGGTGATTGAAGGCATCGCCTCGGTGGACGAATCGGCAATCACCGGCGAATCCGCACCGGTCATCCGCGAGTCGGGCGGCGACCGATCGGCCGTCACCGGCGGCACCCGCGTGCTGTCCGACTGGGTCAAGGTGCGCATTACCGCAGCCCAGGGCTCGACCTTTCTGGATCGCATGATCGCATTGGTCGAAGGCGCCGAACGGCAGAAGACGCCGAACGAGATCGCGCTGAACATCCTGCTGGCCGGCCTGACGATCATCTTCGTCATCGCGGTGGCGACCATCCCGAGCTTTGCCACCTACGCCGGCGGTGCGGTTTCGGTGGTGATCCTCGTCGCGCTGTTCGTCGCATTGATCCCGACGACGATCGGCGCATTGCTGTCGGCGATCGGCATCGCCGGCATGGACCGGCTGGTGCGCTTCAACGTCCTGGCGATGTCCGGCCGCGCGGTGGAGGCAGCCGGCGACGTCGATACCCTGCTGCTCGACAAGACCGGCACCATCACACTCGGCAATCGCCAGGCCACCGAATTCCTGCCGATATCCGGCGTCACCGAGCAGGAACTCGCCGACGCGGCGCAACTTGCATCGCTGTCGGACGAGACGCCCGAGGGCCGTTCCATCGTCGTGCTGGCGAAGGAGAAGTACGGCATCCGCGGCCGCGAGATGGCACCCATGGGGGCGCACTTCATCGCCTTCTCGGCGCAGACGCGTCTGTCGGGCATCGACTTCGACGGCTCCGTCATACGCAAGGGCGCGGTGGATGCCGTGCTGGCACTGGTGCGCGGTGCTCCCGCCAAGGACACCGGCGCGGGCGGCGTCACGACCGCGGTCCGTCCGACAGTGTCGGATGCCGCGATACGCGAACTCACCGCGAAATCCGACGAGATCGCCAAGTCGGGCGGCACGCCACTCGCTGTCGCCAAGGATGGCCGCCTGCTCGGCGTGATCCACCTGAAGGACATCGTGAAGGGCGGCATCCGCGAACGCTTCTCCGAACTGCGGCGCATGGGCATCCGCACGGTGATGATCACCGGCGACAACCCGCTGACCGCAGCGGCGATCGCCGCGGAATCCGGCGTGGACGACTTCCTCGCGCAGGCCACGCCGGAGACCAAGCTGAAGCTGATCCGCGACGAGCAGGCGCAGGGCAAGCTGGTGGCGATGTGCGGCGACGGCACCAACGACGCACCGGCGCTGGCGCAGGCTGATGTCGGCGTGGCGATGAACACCGGCACCATGGCAGCGCGTGAAGCCGGCAACATGGTCGATCTCGACAGCGATCCGACCAAGCTGATCGAAATCGTCGAGATCGGCAAACAGCTGCTGATGACGCGCGGCGCGCTGACCACGTTCTCGATCGCCAACGACGTGGCGAAGTACTTCGCCATGATCCCGGCGATGTTCATCGCGTTCTATCCGCAACTGCAGGCACTGAACGTGATGCATCTCGGCAATCCAGAGAGCGCCATCCTGTCGGCGATCATCTTCAACGCCCTGATCATCGTGGTGCTGATTCCGCTGGCACTGAAGGGCGTGGCGTACCGGCCGATCGGTGCCGCGGCGATCCTGCGGCGCAACCTGCTGCTCTACGGCGTCGGCGGCATCATCGTGCCGTTCGTCGGCATCAAGCTGATCGACATGCTGGTAACCTCTATCGGTCTGGCCTGAGGAGGCCGCAACCATGAAACATCTTCGCCCTGCCATCGTGATGATCGTCGCCATGACTGTCATCACCGGCGTTGTCTATCCGCTGATGATGACCGGGATCGCCCAGGCAGTTTTCCCGTATCAGGCGAACGGCAGCCTGATCGAGAAGGACGGCAAGGTGATCGGCTCGGCCCTGATCGGCCAGGAGTTCACCTCGGACAAGTACTTCCATGGCCGCCCCTCGGCGACGACGGAACCCGATCCGAAGGATCCCACCAAGACCGTGCCGACGCCCTATGCCGCCGACAACTCCGCTGGCTCCAACCTTGGACCCACATCGAAGGCGTTGGTGGATCGCGTGAAGGATGATGCCGCGAAGCTCGCGGCAGAAAATCCCAACACGCCGATCCCGGTCGATCTCGTCACGACGTCGGCGAGCGGCCTGGACCCGGACATCACCCCGGCGGCGGCGTTCTTCCAGGTGCCGCGCGTCGCCAAGGCGCGCAATCTGCCGGAGGACGCGGTGCGCCAGCTTGTGCAGGACCAGATCACCGGCCGCCTGCTCGGCATTATCGGTGAGCCGCATGTCAACGTGCTGAAGCTCAATCTGGCATTGGACGCGCTGAAAGCCTAAATCTCTGCATCGGCGTCATGGCCGGGCGTGCCCCGGCCATGACGCCAGCCTCGGTGGTACGACGTATGGCCGGGAAACGCCCGGCCATGACGCTGTACCGGCAAGTGGACAAGAGTTCCGTTGGACGATCGAAGTTCGCGCGAAGGCAGACCTTCTCCCGACGCACTGTTGCAGGATGCGCAGCAGGGCGCGCGCGGCCGCCTCAAGATATTTCTCGGCGCCGCCCCCGGCGTCGGCAAGACCTACGAGATGCTGTCGGCGGCGCGCGCCCGCCACCAGGAAGGCGGCGATGTCGTCGTCGGTGTCGTGGAGACGCACGGCCGCAAGGAAACCGAAGCGCTGCTCGGAGGCCTCGAGCTCATTCCGCGCCGCGCAGTCGAATACCGTGGACGGATGCTGGAGGAGATGGACCTCGATGCAATCCTGGCGCGGCGTCCGCAATTGGCCCTGGTGGACGAACTGGCACACACCAACGCGCCAGGCAGCCGGCATCCGAAACGCTACATGGATGTCGATGAGCTGATCGCCGCCGGGATCGATGTCTACACCACGCTGAATGTCCAGCATATCGAAAGCCTGAACGATGTCGTCGCGCGGATCACCCGCATCAGGGTGCGCGAGACGGTGCCCGACTCGGTCATCGACAAGGCCGACGACATCGAATTGATCGACCTGACGCCGGAAGACCTGATTCAGCGGCTGCGCGACGGCAAGGTCTACGTGCCGCACCAGGCCGAACGCGCGGTGCGTCACTACTTCTCGGCCGGCAACCTGACAGCATTGCGCGAACTCGCCCTGCGCCGCACCGCGCAGCGGGTGGACGACCAGATGGTCCGCTATATGCAGGCCCATGCGATCCCCGGCCCCTGGGCAGCAGGCGAGCGCGTGCTGGCCTGCGTCGGTGGCGACGCGAGCAGCACCGATGTGGTGCGGAACGCCAAGCGCATGGCCGACAGCCTTCGGGCGCCGTGGACCGCGATCCATGTCGAAACCGGGCGCGACCTGGATATCAGCGACACCGAACGCGACCGGATCGCCGAAGTGCTGCGGCTGGCGCAGCGGCTCGGTGCGGATACCGTCACGCTGCCTGGCCAGGACGTGGCGGACACCATCGCGGAATACGCCCGCGCCAACAACTTCACCCATATCATCATCGTCCAGCCGCCACGTTCGATCTGGTCGGACCTGCTGCACGGCTCGCTGGCCCAGCAGCTGATCCGCAAGGCCGGCGGCGCCGGCGTGCATGTCCTCGGGCGCACGCGCGAACCGTCAGACCAACCGGAACAGCGCATCCTGCGCGACGCCACGCCACCGGGCGGCGAAGCAAGGGCGTACCTCGGCAGCCTGGCATTCGTCGCGGTCTCACTCGGCGTTGCGCTCGTGCTGCACCAGATGCTCGGCGTTGCCAGCGTCGCGCTGACCTTCCTGACTGCGGTCCTGGCCTGCGCAGTGGTTTACGGACTCTGGCCGGCGCTGTTCGCCAGCTTCGTCAGTATGCTGGCCTACAACTTCTTCTTCCTGCCGCCGCTCTACACTTTCACCATCGCCGATCCCGAGAACGTCGTCGCGCTGTTCTTCTTTGCCATCACCGCGGTCATTGCCAGCAACCTCACCGCGCGTGTGCGCGCCCAGGCAATCACCGCGCGCCAGCGCGCACGCACCACCGAGGAACTCTATCAGTTCAGCCGCAAGCTGGCCGGCGCGGCGAATCTCGATGATCTGTTGTGGGCGACGGTGCACCAGATCGCGCTGATGCTGAAGGTGCACGTCGTCATCCTGCTGCCGGATGATGGCAGGATGACAGTCAGGGCAGGCTTCCCCCCCGAGGACACGCTGGATGCCGCCGACCTGGCCGCGGCGAAGTGGTCCTGGGAACGGAACCACGCCGCCGGACGCGGCGCCGACACCTTGCCCGGCGCGAAACGCCTGTTCCTGCCGATGCAGACCGGCCGCGGCGCGGTCGGCGTCATCGGCATCGACCGCGATGAGCCTGGCCCGATCCTGACGCCCGACCAGCATCGCCTGCTGGATGCGCTGGCGGACCAGGCGGCGTTGGCGATCGAGCGGGTCAACCTGGTCGAGGATGTGGATCGCGCGCGGCTTGTTGCCGAGACCGATCGGCTGCGCGCGGCGCTGCTGACGTCGATCTCGCACGACCTGCGCACGCCGCTGGCGTCGATCCTTGGATCGGCCACCAGCCTGGCGACCCATGGCGACGCGCTGGATGCGGCGACGCGGCTGGACCTGGCCCGCAACATCCAGGACGAGGCGGAACGGCTGAACCGCTTCATCGGCAATCTGCTCGACATGACGCGGCTGGAATCCGGACCGCTGCAATTGCGCACCGGCGCGGTCGATCTGCCGGACGCGATTGCCAGCGCGTTGCGGCGTGCCAGGAAAATCCTCGCGTCGCACCGGACTCAGGTCGTCCTGGAGCCTGACCTGCCGATGCCCGAGCTGGACGACGTGCTGTTCGAGCAGGTGCTGTTCAATCTGCTGGACAATGCCGGCAAATACGCTCCGGCCGGATCGATGATCACCATTCGCGCCTGGCGGGACGACGGCCATGTCTGCATCCAGGTGCTCGACGAAGGACCCGGCATTCCGCCCGTCGATCTCGAGCATGTCTTCGACAAGTTCTACCGGGTCGGCGGCGCCGATCGCCGGCGCGCGGGCACCGGCCTCGGCCTTGCGATCTGCCGCGGCTTCATCGAGGCTATGCATGGCAGCATCACCGCAAGCAACCGCACCGATCGCCTGGGCGCCGCGTTCACCATCACGCTGCCTGTCGCGGTCGATGCGAAGCGGCCAACGGAGACGATTGAATGACCACCGGCTCCGGGCCGCTCAGGATCCTTGTGGTTGACGACGAGCCGGCCATCCTGCGCTTCCTGCGGGTGGGTCTTGGCGGCCAGGGCTATATCGTCGTCGAGGCCACGAACGGGCAGACGGCGCTCGAGGCAATGCGCCAGCGCAAGGCCGACCTGATGGTGCTCGACCTGGGATTGCCGGACATCGACGGCCTCGAGGTCATCCGGCGCGTGCGCGACAGCGGTTCCGTCGTGCCGATCATCGTATTGTCCAGTCGCGACGATGAGGCCGCGAAGGTGGCGGCGTTGGACCTGGGCGCCGACGACTACGTCACGAAGCCGTTCGGCATCGACGAACTGCTGGCGCGAACGCGGGCTGCCCAACGGCATCGATTGCAGCAGCAAGGCGAGAAGCCGATCTTCCGCGCCGGCGACCTCGCCGTTGACCTGGTCCGCCGCATCGTCACGGTGCGTGGCGTGGAGGTGAAATTCTCACCCCGCGAGTATGATCTGCTGCGGCTGCTGGTGATGCACGCCGGCAAGGTGCTGACCCATAACATGATCCTGCGTGAGGTCTGGGGTCCGAATACCGACGTGCAGTACCTCCGCATCTATATCCGCGCGCTGCGCCAGAAGATCGAGAGCGACATGGAGAAGCCGGAATACATCATGACGGAGACCGGTGTGGGTTATCGGCTGCGGGCACCCGACGCATGAAGATCGGCGATTTTATCGGTCCGGACCATGTCGTTGTCGGCCTGCGCATCGCCGACAAGGCACAACTGCTGCAGGAGCTTGCGCGCCGGGCGTCAATCGCACTGGCGCTGGATCAACGCATGATCTTCGACGCCCTGCAGGCACGGGAGAATTTGGGCTCCACCGGATTGGGCAAGGGACTGGCGGTACCGCACGCCCGGCTCGCCACGCTGCCTGCAACATTTGCATTGTTCGTGCGGCTTGCCCGCCCGATCGATTTTGCCTCGGTGGACGATCGACCGGTGGATCTTGTGGTCATGCTGCTGACGCCGGTGAATGCCGGCAGCGAACATCTGGCGACGCTCGCCGCATTGTCGCGGCCGCTGCGCGACGAGGCGTTCGTGCACCGCGTGCGCCAGGCGCCGGATGCGGCGGCGCTGCACAGCCTGCTCGCTGGCGCCTGACGGATTACGAAGCCAATCCGGCCGGTCGGGCGAACAGGTCGAATGGCTTTTTGCCAAACCTGATCAGCGGCTCTTCGAGATACCGCCAGGCGATCGCGCTCACCACCAGCGACGCACCGACGCCGATAATGTTGTTGCCTGTCCAGACCATCATCAGCGTGTGGGTCAGATATAGCCCATAGGCGCGCACACCCAGCCAGCCCAGTACAGGGTTTCCGCGCCAGCCCTGCATCACCAGCGCGAGCAGCATCGACGCAAAGAATGCCGCCTCCATGGTGTAACCCGCGCCCCAGAGCTGAATGCTGGAACGCGTCGCGGCGTTGCCGACCGTGCACACGAAGCCCGCACCAGTCACCAGCACCGCGGCCAGCACGACGCCGGGCCGCGGCCGCCAGAACCGGACAATCCATGCAACCAGCATGCCGGCGAACAATGCATCCATGCGGCACGGCATCAGCACATAGGTTGCCGTCGCGTTGCTGGCGATCGCCCGGCACAGCGGCGCCAGTGCCGCCAGGCCGATCAGCACCGGCGGCAGGCGCGCCAGCGGTACCAAGGCCACCAGGAAAGGCGCCACGGCGTAGAACTGCTCCTCCACTGCCAGCGACCACGTCGGCGCGTCCCAGCCGGTGAGGTCGTTGCCGCTCCACGCCCACCAGAAGTTCTGGGTGAACGTGAGGTAGTGCCAGAGCGGTTGGCTCAGCGCGAGCGGCGTGACGACCAGCAGGAGCAGGTAGAGCGGCAGGATGCGGAAGGCGCGCCGGCGATAGAAATCGGCGAAATAGCCAGGCTGGCCCTTGCGATCCATCAGGTTGCCGCCGATCAGGAAACCCGAGAGGACGAAGAACAGGTCCACGCCGACAAGGCCGCCGCGCGGGAAGCTGTTGGGAAAGCAGTGAGCGAGAACCACGCAACTGATGGCGACACCGCGGACCGCGTCGAGCGCCGGATTTCGCTGGGGGGACATACCGGGAACGTGCCTGCGCAGAGCGGTCGATGGCAATTAGACCGTATGGCTTAAGCCTCACCTTGCCCGGCCCGGAAAACCCGGCCATAAGCGCAATGTTCGTTGAGACTGCTTAGTACGAGTGCCAGATCATGCCACATGATCGCGACGCCCCGTGCCGACATGCTTGATCACCGGGGTGGCCGGCCCGGACGGTGCGTATCTGGAAGCCGACCCTTCCCGGCATCGCGCACGGCTGTGTCCCTGACATGACAGCCGGGCCGCGTCGGATCCTGCTGACCGGAGCGTCGGGATTCGTCGGGCGGCATCTGATGAATGCCCTGTCGCTCGCCTACCCCGACGCCACCTTGCTGGCGCCGAGCTTCGACGTCGGCGACGCGGCAGCGGTTTCGGAGATCGTTGCGACCGCGCAGGCGGAATGCTGCATCCATCTGGCGGCGATTTCGACAATTGCAGCCGCTCAGGCGAATCCGGACCACGCCTGGCGGGTGAACCTGCTCGGCACGCTGCATGTGGCGCGCGCCATCCTGTCGCATGTACCCAAGTGCCAAATGATCTTCGCCTCGACTGCCGAAGCGTACGGCGCCGCGTTCCGGCACACGGCAACCCTGGATGAGGCCGCGGTGCTGGCGCCCTTGAATGTCTATGCCGCGACCAAGGCCGCGGCCGATCTCGCGCTGGGCAGCATGGTGGAACAAGGCCTTCGCGTCGTGCGGCTGCGCGCCTTCAACCATACCGGCCCGGGGCAATCGCCGAACTTCGTGGTCGCCGCCTTTGCCCGACAGGCAGCGCGGATTGCCGCAGGATTGCAGGCACCTGTGGTCGAGGTCGGCAACCTGGAACCCCGCCGGGATTTCCTCGACGTGCGCGATGTGTGCGCAGCCTACGTCGCCTGCATCGAACGACGCGATTCATTGGCGCCGGACGCAATCCTGAACATTGCGTCCGGTGAGGCGCAGCGGATCGGCGACGTGCTGCGCGATATGCTGGCACTGGCCGGCGTGACAGCCAGCGTGCGTGTCGATCGGTCGCGGCTACGATCCACCGATATACCGCTGGTCTGTGGCAATGCCACGCGGGCGCGGGAGCTGTTGGGATGGACGCCCGGCACGCCGTGGCGTCAAACGCTGCAGGACGTGCTGGATGACTGGCGTGGCCGCGTGGCCACCGAGACGGCAGAGCGTTGAGGCGCGACGTCCACGACTGCGCGCGTCCTGGTCGATGTATCGAGCCTGCTTCGCCGGTTGGGTCCGCCGGTCGGCATCATTCGCGTCGAGCACGAGCTTGCAATGCACGCGACGTCCGGCCGCGCGGACATGCCGTCGTGTCTATGGGACAGGACGAGTGCCGAAGTCCGTACCCTGAACAGCAAGTTTGCGGCCTTGGTCAGCGACTGGGATGGCACGATCGATACCAATGCGGCCGTTGCCCACGCACAGCGCCGACGACGTCGCCGGCTTGTCCCATCGTGCCAGCCAACCGTCATGGGGCTGGAGGCGTCCGTTTGACTACGGAGTGCATGATACTCGCCCAAATCGCCGACCGGCTGCAGCGCCTGGTGCTCGCGCCGCGCCGGCATATCGCGCCGGAACACGACGGCACCGTCGAGTGATGGGTCGAAACGGTCGGCGACTGGAGCCACTCGCATAAGAGCCGGGAAATCCTCGTTCGTCCGTTAGGGATAGCGCGCCGCGTTGGTGCTGCCGCGCGATGGCGCTACTCTCACATCGGAGGTGGCCATGGCAAACAGTCCGACGGTCATAACGGGAGGGTTGGTGCTCACAGCGGGGTCCAGCCAGGCAACGCCGGCAGACATCGTGCTGCAGGACGATACGATTGCCGCCATCGCGCCGCCCGGCCAGGTGACATCCGAGGCGGCACAGCGGATCGACGCCTCGAACCGGTTGATCATCGCTGGCCTGGTCAATGCTCACACGCATGGCCATGGCGGACTCGCCAAAGGCGCCGGCGATCGCTGGTCGTTGGAACTGCTGCTGAACGCAGGTCCTTCGCTCAACGGCGGCCGCACGGACGATGACCGGTATCTTTCCACGCTGCTCACCGCGGTCGAGATGCTGCGCAAGGGATGCACCGCCTGCTACGACCTGGCGGCGATGTTGCCGGTGCCGACGGTGGAGGGACTGCACAGCATCTCGCAGGCCTATGCGGATGCCGGCATGCGCGCCGTCATTGCGCCGATGATTGCCGATCGCAGCTTCTACCAGGCGATTCCCGGCTTGCTCGATGCCTTCCCGCCGGAACTCCGCAGCATTGCGGACGCCATTCAAATGGGGCCCGGCGACGCGACGCTGTCCGCGATTCGCGCCGCCGCTGCGTCATGGCCACATTCGGACGATCGCATCCGGCTTGGCATAGCGCCGACGATTCCGCTGCATTGTTCGGATGCCTTCATGTGCGGGTGCAGGGATCTGGCGGCCGAGTACGGCCTACCGCTGCAAACGCATCTGGCCGAATCCAGCGTGCAGCGCGCCGGCGCAATGCGGCGTTACGGCATGACACTGACACATCACCTGGACAAGCTTGGCGTGTTGGGCCCGCGGTTCAGCGCCGCCCACGCGGTATGGATCGATGCCGACGAGATCGAGCTGCTGGCGCGACACGGTAGCGGCATTGCGCATAATCCGGGTTCCAACATGCGACTTGGCAACGGCATCGCCGACATGCGCCCTGCCCTGGCGCGCGGCGTCACCGTGGGTGTGGGCACCGACGGTTCATCGTCCGCCGACAACCAGAACATGTTCGAGGCGATGCGCCTGGCTGCCTTCGTCTCGCGCGTATTCGACCGTCCGCCGGATGCGTGGATCGGTGCCGTGGAGGCACTGCAACTCGCCACGGAGGGCAGCGCCGCAGTACTCGGCATGGCCGGCCTGATCGGAAAGATTGCGCCGGGCTACAAGGCCGACCTGGTGTTCCTCGATCTCGACCACGTCAATCTGGTGCCGCTCAACAACGCCGCGCAGCAACTGGTCAATGGCGAAGATGGCGCGGCGGTGCGCGACGTGATGGTCGGCGGCCGTTTCGTATTGCGCGACGGCACACTGACCGGCATCGATTGGCCGCGCATCGTCGAACGCGCGCGTGCCGCCGCCGCGCGCCTCACCGAGACCAACGCCGCAACGCGCGCCTCGACCGAACGCCTGGCCAGCATCGTCAGCCGGTTCTGCGTCGGCCTCGGCCGCTGCGCACACGACGTTCCGCGCAAGCTGGCCGCTGATGGTGGAGAACAACGGTAACGCATAGGGCCGGTCGCCCGCGAATGCTCGATCCATTCAGGCGGCGACGGGGGCGTGAATCCGGCGGAGGAATTCGCGCGCACGCGGGTGCTCGGGCGTGGCGAAGAACGCGATCGGGGCGGCGTCTTCCAGGATTCGGCCGCTGTCCATGAACAGAATACGCGTGCCGACCTCGCGGGCGAACTGCATCTCGTGCGTCACCACCAGCATGGTCATGCCGCCCTGGGCCAACGTGCGAATCACCTCCAGCACCTCACCGACCAGTTCGGGATCCAGCGCCGATGTCGGCTCGTCGAACAGCATCAGCACCGGCCGCATCGCCATGGCACGGGCGATCGCGACGCGCTGTTGCTGTCCGCCGGACAGCTGCGCGGGACGCTTCGCCGCGTGTTCCGACAGCCGCACACGCGCCAACTGCTCGGCCGCCAAGGTGCGGGCCGCGGCGAGCTTCATGCCCAGTACGCGGCGCGGTCCGATCGCCACGTTGTCGAGCGCGCTGAGATGCGCGAACAGGTTGAAGCGCTGGAACACCATGCCGATGCGCCGGCGTTTCTGCGCGGTCGCGGAGGGCCGATCAGGGACCAGCCGGCCGTTCCGCACCTCGCCCGCCATGTTGACGCCGTCGAGCAGCACGTCACCCTCCGACGGGATCTCGATGCGGTTCACGCAGCGCAGCAGCGTGGATTTTCCGGCGCCGCTCGGTCCGATCACCATGACGATTTCGCCCGGGGCAATCGTCAGATCGACCCGGTCGACCACGGGAACCTGCCCAAAGATCTTGGACAGGCCGTTGATCCGCAGCAGCGGCTCACCGTTCATGCCAGCCGCTTCTCGACGAATTCCGAGAACCACGCGAGCACCGAGATGATGACCAGGTAGAACACGGCCAGTTCGGCGTAGAGCTCGAACGGCGTGAACCTCTCGGCGATGATCGCCTGCGCCGAGCGGGTCAGCTCGGTGATCGAGATCACCGACAGCAGCGATGAACTTTTCACCAAAGTGATGACCTCGTTGGTCATCGGCGGCGTGATGCGGCGCAGCGACTGCGGCAGCAGGATGAACAGGATCGACTGGCGGTTGGTCATGCCGATCGACAGTGCCGCCTCGGTCTGCCCGGCGTCGATCGATTGCAGGCCGGCACGGACGATTTCAGAGATGAACCCGCCGGAATTGAACGCCAGCGCCACCACGCCGCTCCAGAATGACGACAGCTCGAAACCGATGCGCGGCAGGGCGAAGTAGATCAGGAAGATCTGCACCAGCGCCGGCGTGCCGCGGACGAAATACACGTAGCCGCGCACGATCGCCTTCGGGATACCCAGATCGGAGACGCTGAGCAGGCCGCAGACGACACCGACCAGGGTGCCGACCGCCATTGCGCAGATCGAGATCTCGAGGGTGACCGCCGCCCCCTGCGCCATATAGGGGATGGCGTACCAAATGACCGACCAATCGAAACCGACCATGTCGGACCGGCGTCAGGGCAGTACGTCGGGCACCGTATTCGGCGTATCCATAGTCCCGCCGAACCATTTCTCCTGCAGCTTCGCCAACTGGCCGCTCGACTTCAGCGAAGCCAGCTCGGTGTTGACGAACGATTGAAAGCTCGTGTCCTCCTTGCGGAACGCCATGCCGAAATAAGCGGTGATTTCCGACACGCCCGGGATCATCTTGAACTGCCCGGGTGCGTCACGCATCACCACCATCATGGTGGATCGGGAATTCACCACTGCATCGACTCGCTTGTTGATCAGGTCCTGATACGCCTCGGGATAATGCTCATACTGCTTCACCTCCGAGTAGCCCGGCTTGCCATTCGACTTCAACTTGGCCTCGAACGTCTTGATGATGCCGGCCGCGGCGCTGCCGATCTGCACGCCGATGATCTTGCCGGACAGGTCGTCCGCCGTCTTGATGCGCTCCTCGCCGGCTCGCAGCAGGATGACGTTGCTGGCGTCGGCATAGGGCATGGAGAACAGCACCTTGTCGGCGCGCTCCTTGGTGATGGTCATGGCGGATACGATGACGTCGAACTTCTTGGCGTACAGGGCGGGGATGATGCCGTTCCACGCGGTGTCCACCAACTGCGCCTTCACGCCGAGTTTGGCGACGAGGTGGTCGATGATGTCGGGGTCGTAGCCGATGATCTTGCCGTCCTTGAAGAACTCGTAGGGCACGTAGGCGGCTTCGGTCCCCACCACCAGGACGCCGCGCTTCTTCACTTCCTCCAGCGTATCCGCGAAGGCAGGACGCGTGCTCGCCAGTCCCAGCAGGCCAGCCGAGCCGACGCCGGTCAGCAGTGTGCGTCTTTTCATGCAGCTTCCCCGATTCCCATATCCGATCGACACTCCGAAGCAACCCGCATGCCAGCCTCGCCGGTCGGCTGGCCCGGGATTTGCTGCGCCAGCCTGGCATCCCCAAGCAGGAGACGTCGCCGATGGCGGGCAAGCGGCTGCATCTGGGCTGGTTCATGAACTTCACGCCGGGCGAATGGGACCATCCACTCGCCACGGGCGGTTCGCACTGGAACGGCAAGTTCTACGTCGATATGGCGCAGGCGCTGGAGCGCGCGTGCTTCGACTACATCATGATCGAGGACACGCTGATGGTGTCCGAGGCGTACGGCGACAGCGCGGAGGCCGCGCTGAAGCACGCATTGCAGGTGCCCAAGCACGATCCGTCGCCGCTCGCCGCCTTGATCAGTGCAGCCACCTCGCGTCTCGGCGTGGTCGCCACGCTGTCCACCCTGGCCTATCCGCCGTTCATGCTGGCGCGGCTGTGCTCCACGCTGGACCACATCGCCGGTGGCCGCTTCGGCTGGAACATCGTCACCTCGGGTGAAGACACTGCCGCCCAGAATTTCGGCATGGACCGGCTGCCGCCGCGCGAGCAGCGCTACGAGATGGCGGACGAATACGTCGACCTGGTCTGCAAGTTGTTCGACTCGTGGGACCCCGATGCGGTGGTGATGGACCACGAGACCGGCACCTATGCCGATCACCGCAAGGTCCGGCCGATCCATTTCGAGGGCAAGTATTTCAAATGCCGCGGCCCGCTGAACACCGTGCGCTCACCGCAGGGACGGCCGGCGTTCGTGCAGGCTGGCGGATCGCCGCGCGGCCGCGCCTTCGCCGCCAAACACGCGGATTCGATCATCGCGACCGCGACCGGCATCGATGGCATGAAGCAGTACCGCGACGATGTCCGCCGGCACGCGGTGTCGTTCGGTCGCAACCCGGACGATATCAAGGTGTTGTTCCTGGTTTATCCAATCCTGGGTGAAACCGATGACGAGGCCTATGCAAAACGGGAGCGCATGGTGTCGTCGCCGCATTTCGTCGAGCGCGCCCTGGCCAGCACTGCGACCGTCACCGACATCGACTTTGCCAGATTCGACCTGGACCAGCCATTGCCGCGGCTGACCACCAACGGCGAACAGGGCTCGCTCGACAAGTTCGCCCAGTGGGGCAGCGGCAAGACGCTGCGGCAACTGGCGATGGAGCGGTTCGGCGCGGTGCCGTCCGACGTCGAGTTCATCGGTTCTCCGGCCACCGTGGCCGAACGCATGGGCAATGTCGCGGAGGCGATCGGCGGCGATGGGTTCCTGATCAGCACCCCGTTCCAGCGCACCAGCCGCCGCTTCATCACCGAGGTGACCGAGGGCCTCGTGCCGGCCCTGCAACGCCGGGGCCTGATGCGCACCGCGTATACCGGCACGACCCTGCGCGAGGTGCTGACGGAGTACTGATGGCGATTGCCGTTCGCAGCACATTCGCATTCCCGCCATTCCCCTCAGAGAGCGACGATCATGGGCAGCATGCCCACAAATTGGCCGGCGCTTGCATGGTGCTTGGGCAGATCGTTAGTATGCTGACGATATGATGATCGCTGACGGCATCGCACTCGACCTGAACGCCAAACTGACGCTCGAATTGCGCCTCGTGCGATCGGCCGTGGTGGCGGCGCGCACCGGGTGGTCGGACCGCCTGGAGGCCGGCCAGTTCCTCAAGATCGTCGATCCGCACGGCAAGCAGGCCGGCGACTTCTGGGCGTTCAATGCCGCGAACCCCGAGGAACATCTGTCGGCCATGCACACCCGCGTCTGGGTCAACCGCCTCTGTCCGCGTCCCGGCGAGTCATTCCACAGCAACCAGCGGCGTCCCATGCTGCAACTCGTGCAGGACACCTGCGGCGTGCATGACCTGCTGACCGCGCCGTGCGACGAACACCGCTATCGGCTGTACGGCGTGCAGGGCGAACACGCGAGCTGTGCCGGAAACTTCCGCCAGGTGATGCGTCCGTTCCTCGGCGCCTCGCCGTACATTCCCCAGCCGGTCAACCTGTTCATGAACGTCGGCGTGTTTCCCGACGGCAGGGTGGAGACCGGCGATAACCCATCGAAACCCGGCGACTGCGTGGTGTTCAAGGCATGGATCGACTGCATCGTGGCATTGTCGGCCTGCCCACAGGAGTTCAACCCGGTGGCGGGATGGTATCCGACTGACCTGCATGTCGGCATCTATCAACCGGTGTAGTCGCGACAACGTCCCACGGGCGATCGCTTGAACGAAGTAGGTCAGGGCTCCGCCCCGAAACCCGCCTGAGGGCTTTGCCCCCAGGACCCCCAGCAAAGGCGGAGCCTTTGCAATCCATTCGGTTTCGAGCCGTGGGGTCTGGGGCGAAGCCGCGGCTTGACCGCCCTGCCTGCCGGGTCTCTGCTCATCGCCAAAGGGAACCCAGGAGAGCGCAATGCACGATACGGTGATTCGCGGCGGCACCATCGTTGACGGCACCGGCAGGCAGGCCTTCACCGGCGATGTCGCAATCGATGACGGCCGCATTGCCGAAGTCGGCGGCAAAGCCGGTCCGGGCAGGCGCGAGATCGATGCAGATGGCAAACTGGTGACGCCGGGCTGGGTCGATGCGCACACGCACTACGATGGCCAGGCGACCTGGGACCAGGAACTCGCACCGTCATCGTGGCACGGCGTCACCACGCTGCTGTTCGGCAATTGCGGCGTCGGCTTCGCACCGGTGCGGCGCGAACACCATGCCTCGCTGATCGGCCTGATGGAGGCGGTGGAGGAAATTCCCGGCATCACCCTGGCGGAAGGGCTGAAATGGGACTGGGAGACTTTTCCGCAGTACCTCGATGCACTGGATCGCATGCCGCGCTCGATCGATGTCGCGGCACAGGTGCCGCACCATCCGCTACGCGTCTACGTAATGGGCGATCGCGCGATCAATCGCGAGAAGGCCACGGCCGAGGACATCGAGGCAATGCGGCGCATGACGCGCGAGGCACTGGAGGCAGGCGCATTCGGCTTCACCACGTCGCGCACCAACTCGCACAAGACGCCGACCGGCGAGATGGTTCCGGGGCGCTATTCGGAAGTGCAGGAGTTGCTCGGCATCGGCTCGGCGTTCAAGGGCCTGAAGCACGGCGCATTCGGCATCAACAGCGACTTCGACGTGGAAACCGAAGAGCTCGCCTGGATGACCAAGCTGGGCCAGGACACCGGCCGGCCGGTATGGTTCCTGCTGACCGACCGTCCAACGGATCCGGTGCGCTGGCAGCGACTGATGGAAGGCGTGCGCACCGCCCGTGCGCAGGGCGCGTTCCTCACCGCGCAGGTGGCCGGACGTCCGGTCGGCGTGATGCTGGGCGTGGATACCGCGCTCAATCCGTTCTCGATCCGGCCGAGTTACCAGGAACTGCTGAAGCTGCCGCCGAAGGAACGGCTGGAGCGGCTGCAGGACCCGGCCGTGCGCGCCACGATCCTGAACGACGAACCGTCGGCGGAACTGGTGCGGCGGCTGTCGCAGTTCCGCCAGCGCATCACCACGAGCTGGGATCGCATGTTCGTCATGGGCGATCCGCCGGACTACGAGCCGGAGGCGAGCAGCAGCATCGGCGCGATCGCACGCCGCTCGAACCATTCACCGGCCGAAGTCGCGTACGATTACCTGGCGGGCGGGCTGGACAGGTTCCTGTTCTTCCCAATCGTCGGCTACAACGAGGACAACCACGACATCATCCGCACCATGCTGACCTCGCCCGAGACGGTGCTGGGGCTGTCGGACGGCGGCGCGCACTGCTCATCGATCAGCGACGCCAGCCTGCCGAGTTGGATGCTGACGCATTGGGGCCGCGACCGGAAGCGTGGACCGGGCCTGCCGCTGGAGGTGATCGTCAAGCGGCAAACCAGTGAGACGGCGGACTTCTTCGGATTCGCCGATCGCGGGCGGCTGACGCCGGGGCTGAAGGCCGATGTCAACGTGATCGACTTCGGCCGGTTGCGATTGCATGTGCCGGAAATCCGCTACGACCTGCCGGCCGGCGGGCGGCGGCTGGTGCAGCGGGTCGATGGTTACATCGCGACGCTGGTGTCCGGCGTCCCTGTGTTCGAGCACGGCGAATACACCGGCGCGACGCCAGGACGGCTGGTCAGGGCGGGGTGACCCCCCTGCCCGGCCCTCCTCCACCTCGTGGGAGAGGGAGCCGGGTTCCTCTCTCCCGCCAAACGGGGGGAGGGTCAGGGAGCGGGCCTGTCCTCAGCGGGCCCGATAGGTTCGGTGGCAGGCCGCACAAGCTTCGCCGACAACCTTCATCTGGGCATTCACGCCATCGGTATCGCCTGCCTTGGCGAGCTCTGCCAACTTGTCGAGCGAGTTGCTCAAGTCGTCGGACGCCTTCTGGAAGCCGGCCCTGTCGCTCCAGACCACCGGCAACGCGTGGGTGTTGTGTCCGGTGTCGCTGCCGGGCGGGAACAGCGAGACAAACTGCCGTTCCCAGCGCGCCATCGCCTTCGCGGTGTTCTCCAGCGTCTTCACGTCACCTTTGGCCGCCAGCACCGCACGCATGCCGCCGAAATCGGTGATCAGCAGATCCTGTCCGGCCTGGCGCGTCTCAATCACATCGAACCCCTCGGCACGCGCAATGCCCGCGCCCGCCAGGGCCAAAGCCGCCACAAGCACAAGCTTCCTCGTCATCCTGCAATCTCCCCACGGTCAAGATGCCACCAGTATGGCTGACTATGGGACGCGAGGCAGTCATCAAAATTCCGCACATCGGCGCCAAACCAATGGCAAAGTCGCCATTCCACAGTCAGATGGACATCATGGCTCATATCCACGCCGTCGCCGTGTTCTGCGGCTCCCGTTCCGGCAACAATCCCGCGTATCACGCCGCCGCTCACGAATTGGGGCATGGACTGGCCAAGGCCGGCATCGGGCTGGTCTACGGCGGCGGCCGCATCGGCCTGATGGGCGTCCTGGCCGACGCCGCCCTGGAAGCGGGCGGCACGGTGCTGGGGGTGATCCCGGAATTCCTCACCCGGCGCGAAGTGATGCACAAGGGCATCACCGAACTCGTCGTCACCGATTCGATGCACAGCCGCAAGCAGCGGATGTTCGAGGCGTCCGATGCCTTCATCTCGCTGCCGGGCGGCCTGGGAACGCTGGACGAGACAATCGAGATCATCACCTGGCGGCAACTCCGCCTGCACGCCAAGCCGGTGCTGATCTGCGACGTGGCGGGGTCGGCGGCGGCCTTCCTGGCGGCCATCGAGGCAGCGATCGCCGCCGGTTTCGCGCCGCCGGAAACGCGCCACCTCTACGAGGTGGCCGACGGCGTGCCTGCGGTGCTGCGGCGCCTCGCGCACCTGCACCGCAGCGGCGGCGGCGAGGCGACGCGGCTGTAGGGCAGAACGGCTTGCCCCGGGGCGGTCCACGGGGCTATATGCGCCGCCTTGGCCGGAGTGTAGCTCAGCCTGGTAGAGCACTGTGTTCGGGACGCAGGGGCCGGAGGTTCGAATCCTCTCACTCCGACCAGCCATGGTTTCATAACGAATATGGTGAGTTCCGGAGGCCTGCTGTGGCTGCGCAGGCGGCAACCTATGACCTCCCATGATCGCCGCTTCCCCAAGCGAACCAGATCGCTCGGAGAAGCCGGCCGATGCAGTTCCTCTAGGTCGAAGACAACCTGAGCCGAGGGCACCGTCACCTTGGGACGCATATTCGG
>DATAPW010000186.1:0-15403 GCA_036265005.1 Acetobacteraceae bacterium
AAGGCGATGCCTTTGGTGGGGTCCAGGGGCAAAGCCCCTGGCCTTGCCTACTGACATACGAACCCCTCAGTCCTGCCGGTAATTCGGCGCCTCGCGGCTGATCGCCACGTCGTGCACGTGGCTCTCGCGCAGGCCGGCGCCGGTGACGCGACGGAACCGCGCGCCTCGCTGCAAATCCGCAATGCCGGCGCTGCCGGTGTAGCCCATGCCGGCATTCAGTCCGCCGACCAACTGGTGGATCGCCTGCGCGACCGGGCCCTTGTAAGGCACCATGCCCTCCACGCCCTCCGGCACCAGCTTGAGCTGGTCCTTGATGTCCTGCTGGAAATACCGGTCCGCCGAGCCGCGTGCCATGGCGCCGATGCTGCCCATGCCGCGATAGGATTTGTAAGATCGACCCTGGTAGAGGAACACCTCGCCTGGCGCCTCGTCGGTGCCGGCCAGTAGCGAACCGATCATCACTGCATCAGCGCCGGCGGCGATCGCCTTCACGATGTCACCCGAGGTGCGCATCCCGCCGTCGGCGATCGACGGCACGCCGGCCTCGCGGCAGGCGGCGGCGCATTCCAGTACCGCGGTGAATTGCGGCACGCCGACGCCGGCGACGACACGGGTGGTACAGATCGAGCCTGGTCCGATGCCGATCTTCACGCCATCGGCGCCGGCCTCGATCAGCGCCAGGGCGCCCTCGGGAGTCGCGATGTTTCCCGCGATCACCTGCACCGCGTTGGATAGTTTCTTGATGTTGGCCACAGCGTCCAGCACGCCGCGCGAGTGGCCATGGGCGGTGTCGACCACGATCACGTCCACGCCCGCTTCGATCAGGGCGCGCGAGCGGGCGTGGCCGTCCGGCCCCACCCCGGTGGCGGCGGCCACCCGCAGCCGCCCGAGTTCGTCCTTGTTGGCGAGCGGGTGGGTCTCCGCCTTGTCCATGTCCTTGACGGTGATCAGCCCGACGCAGCGATAAGCATCGTCCACCACCAGCAGCTTCTCGATGCGGTGGCGGTGCAGCAGGCGGCGCGCCTCGTCCGGCGCGACGCCGTTGGTGACGGTGACCAGGTTCTCCCGCGTCATGAGCTCGTACACCTTCAGCGTGGGGTCCGTGGCGAAACGGACGTCGCGGTTGGTGACGATGCCGACCAGACGGTTGGTGTCGCGTTCGACCACCGGGATGCCGCTGATGCGGTTACTGGTCATCAGGGCGCGGACATCGGCGAGCGTCTGGTCGGGGTGGATGGTGAGCGGGTTCACCACCATGCCGGATTCGAATTTCTTGACGCGGCGGACCTGGGCGGCCTGCTCGGCGGGTTCCAGGTTCTTGTGGATGACGGCGATGCCGCCCTGCTGGGCCATGGCGATGGCCATAGGGGCCTCGCTGACGGTGTCCATCGCGGCTGAGATGATCGGGATGTTGAGCGGGATGGTGCGGGTGAGACGGGTGCGTGTTGCGGTCTCGGAGGGCAGCACCTGGGAGTAAGCCGGCACGACCAGGACGTCATCGAAGGCGAGGGCCTCGTCGATGCGCGTGGTCGTCGTGGTGGTATGGGGGATGTCGAGTGCCATGGGCGGGAGGGCCTTTCCGCTACCTTGGCGGCGCCTTGTAGGCGGAGCGGCGGGGGGTGCGCAAGGGCGGGGACGTGTTATTCGAGGTGGTCACACAACGGCAAAGTGCGCGGGCAGCTTGCCAAAAATCCATCTTGAGTGGCTGGACGCTGACCTTTGGGAAAGGGTCTGACCGAGAAGATCCTTCCCGACGAAATCCGGGCTTATCGGGCTCATACCGCCACGCGCCGCCGCCGATCGTACTCGACGCGTCTTCGGTGCCCCACCCTTCACCGCCCACGAGGCGGCCCCGCGACCCACCCAACATAGCTCAGCCACACGCCGCATAGCGCGAGAAAGCCAAAGCCGATGCGCACCACCGGCATCATGGTCATCGCCGCCCAGGCGGCGCTCTCGATCCACTGCGGCGCGATCAGCAGCACCAAGCCGCGCAACGCCAGGAACCAGCCAAACAGCGAGATCAGAACCGCCGCGAGGCTCGACCAGTATTGGTGGTTCGCGATGATCAGCAGCCCACCGAACAGCAGCAATCCACCGGTCAGCCACGCCAGCGCCGGGTGCTCGAAGAAGTCAGTCAGGACCCCCGCGGTTTCCGGCGCCCGAACCGCAACAATGGACGGCACGATCACGAGGAACGGCCCAATCACCCGGGTGAACGCACGCGTGCGGGCCCCAGCTTCCGGCCCCGGTGCCCCCGGCGCGTCCGCCACTTCAGCCGCCGCGCTGTTCGTCGGTGCGAAGCACAGGCTGTTCGGCATGCGGGTGCTTCATCACTCACTCCCGGTCACAGCGGCGTCGGCATCGGCGGCCCCCCAGGCGGCCGCGGATCGGGGCGCGGCGGGATCTCCAAAGGTGGTGGCGGCGCCGGATCGGGATCTGGCTGCGGGCCTGGCGGCTGTGGGGGTTGCTGCACGTGCATCATGCGTCTCGACTCCTTGGGTCGAGCTCCGAACGGCGCAAAGAGTAACAGGTTGCCCCAACCCACCGCACAACCGCGTCGGCATTACCAAAGTTTCAGGCACCACCAAACTTCCGCCGCGATCCCGCCGGAGTGTGGCCTTTTCCTCCACCCACCGTGCGTTCACTGGACGAACCAGGAGGAACACACGATGCGAAAAACGCTGATTGCTCTCACCGCCACAACGGGACTGTTGGCACTCGGTAGCATCGGCGCTTCGGCTGCACCGCTCCAACCGGTGCATGCACCGCCGCAGGCCTCGTCCATCCAGCAGGCTGACTGGTATTGCGGTCCTCGCTGCGATTACTGGCGCCACCGCCATTGGGAGGAACATCGCTGGCGCGAACGCAATTATGAACGCTACGGGTACAACGGCTATTACAATCGCGGGTATCCCACTTACGGCTATTATCGCTGATCGCAGGCTGGGCATGGCGCCTCTTCGCTGGCGACTCCCGTCGGAGTAGCCTGGTGGAAACAATCGAGGAAGCGCCATGCCCTCCCTGCTCTCTCCCGCCGACGCCACGCGGTTCCACACGGACGGCTTCATCATCGTCCGCGCCATGTTCAACGCCGAGGAGAGCGAACTGCTCCGCTGCGCGATGGAACAGGACCCGGAAGTCGCCGCCCACCTGCTTGATCGCCTCGATGCACACGGCGCTGCCACTCGCATCGCGCTGTGGAACCGCGCCGGCGATTCGGTTTACGGAATAGCGGCCCGCTGCGAGCGCATGGTGGATTCCATGGAGGCGCTGCTTGGCGGCCCGGTCTATCACTTCCAGTCGAAGCTCACCGCGAAGCAGCCGTTCGTCGGCGGCGCTTGGGAGTGGCACCAGGATTACGGCTACTGGTACCACAACGGCTGCATCTTCCCGCACCTGGCAAGCTGCCAGGTCGCGCTCGACCGCTCCGGGCGCGAGAATGGCTGCCTGCAGATGGTGCGGGGTTCGCACCTGCTGGGCCGCATCGATCACGTACCGGTCCCCGGCGAGGGCCAGAACGTTGCCGATCCAGCGCGCATGCGGCACATCCTGGGCCGCCTCGACGTGGTGCCCTGCGAACTCGAGCCCGGCGATGCAGTGTTCTTCCATGCCAACACGCTGCACCGATCGGACCAGAACCGCTCGCCGCACCGCCGCTGGACTTTGATCTGCTGCTACAATCGTATTGACAACGACACCGTCGTGCGCGACCACGACCGCTATTACGTGCCGCTGGACAAGGTGCCGGATGCAGCGGTGAAGGCGGCCGGATTGCGGTTCGCCAGTGGTGCAGAACACTTCACCAGCAAGCCGTTCGTGCCGAGGTTGGCGTAAAAAAAGGCGCGAATGAGGCGCCGACTCTGTCGCCGTAACGTCAACGACGTCCCAAGAACGGCACCCTCGCCACCAGCACGTCACCGTCGCCCCATAACGTCACCCTCGCGAAGGCGAGGGTCCAGGGGCCCCAGGCACGAAGCCGTCGAACAAATCCCGCCACTGCGGATTGTCCTGTTCGATCAGCCTCAGTTTCCGCGCCCTTCGCCAGACTTTCAAAATAATTCTCCTGCTGTATCGCGTCCAGATTCATGGGTCTCCGCATACACGAACCGACGCACGCCGAGCGATCGATGAATCCGTCCATCTCGCCCGAACGATGCTGCCACACACGTCGCATGACATCGCTGGTGCCGCCGACGTACAGCGTGCCGTGGCGCCTATTGGCAAGGATGTAGACGCAGGGCTGCTTCATTGGTGTGTTCGTTCAGTTGCGGTTGGCCTGGACCGTCGCCTTCGCGAGGGTGATGACGGAGCGCGAATGCGACGGGATGCAGGAATACCGCCCTCGCATGGACGAACCCTTGACATTGCGCCAGACGTCACTCGGCCGTACCCTCCCTGCAACGGGAAACGCAGAAGTCCCGCACCTCAGGGGGAAACCGCAATGAACCGCATCACGCGCCGCACGCTGGTTACCACTGCCGTCGCCGCCTCGACATTCCCGCGCATCACCCACGCCACTGACCCGATCAGAATCGGCATGCCGCTGGCACTCACCGGTCCGCTTGGTTCGGTCGGCCAGGAGATGAAGAACGGCGCCGAGCTCTGGGCCAAGGTAGAAAATGCCAAGGGAGGGCTGCTCGGCCGGCCGATCGAATTGCACATCACCGACACTGGCGGCGACCCCGCCACCTGCGTTCGCAAGGCCCAGGAACTGGTGGAGCGCGACAACTGCCATGTGTTCTTCGGCATGACCCTGTCATCCGAGGCGCTCGCGGTGGTGCCGAAACTCGCAGAGTGGAACGCGATCTTTGTCTCGTCGGACAATGGCGACGGCCGGCTGACCGGATCTTCGCTGGTGCCGAATTTCTTCCGCTCCAACATCTCCGGCCCGATGGGAACCCGCGCGGTGTCGCTGTATCTGCGCGATGCGCCGTTTAAGGGCTTCTACGCGATCGGCATGGATTACGCCTGGGGCCGCGGCAGCGTCGCGGTGTTCGAAGACGAGTTGAAAAAAGCCGGGCGCCCGCTGATCGGCACCGTGTTCTCGCCGACCGGCACCAAGGACTTCGCAACCTACATCAGCAAGATTCGCCAGTCCGGCGCCGATGCGCTCTACATGGTGCTGGCCGGCGACGACTATAACGCGTTCCTCGCGCAGGCGAAGCAGTACCGCCTGGGTGACAAGGTGCAGTTGCTGACCGAGGTGGTGGACCTGACCTCGATCCGCGCCGTGGGCGATGCGGCGGTCGGGCTGATCGGTTCGACGCGCTACACCTACACGCTCGACAATCCGGCCAACAAAGAATTCGTCGCACTCTGGCAGAAGGAACATGGCCAGGTGCCCAACAACAACGAAGGCGAGCAGTGGCAGGCGTGCCAAATCCTCGCCGCCGGCATCAAACAGGCCGGCGGCATCGAGACCGACAAGCTGCGCGCCGCGTTGGAGACCGTGGCGATCGATAGCATCAAGGGCCATGTCGCAATCCGCGCCTGCGATCATCAGGCGGTGCAGCAGGGCTACATCGTCAAGGTGGTGAAGCAGGAGGATCCGATGCCGGTGCCGCAGGTGATCGCCACCTATTCCGGCGACCGGACCGCACCAGCTTGCAATAAGATGACCTATGATGATTGATGCGGCCACAACGCAACCAGGAGCCTGATCACGTGGCAACGATTCCGAAGACCCTGCAGCCGCACATCAACACGGCGTTTCCCGACCATGTCTGCCTGGTCGGCACCGTCCTGCCGAATGGCTACGCGCAGATCACGCCGCGCGGCAGCACCATGGTATTCGACGATGACCACATCGCGCTGTGGGAACGCGGCAAGGGCTCGACGACAGCCAGCCTGCAAGACGGCACCAAAGTCACGGTGTATTTCCGCAAGCCGCAGTTGCGCGCCGACGGGGTGCTGCCGAAGGGCGGCATCGCGCGGTTCTACGGCACCGCCAAGGTGGTGAAGTCCGGCGCGGCCTACGAGGACGTGTGGCGCAGGCTGGTGCAGCCGGAGAAGGACCGCGATCCCGACAAGAAGGGATTTGCCGTCCTGATCAAGGTCGAGCGTGCGGAAGACCTCGACGGAATGGCGCTGACGCTGGACTGAGGAGAGCCGGGGCGCCGCCCCGGCTCTCCGCCAAGAGGCTCTGCCTCTTGGATCTCCGCTAAGGGCGTAGCCCTTAGAACCCATTTGTTTGGCACCGGCCACCCCCAACGGTGCCAAATAAATGGATTCCAAAGGCGATGCCTTTGGTGGGGGGTCCAGGGGGGCAAAGCCCCCGGCTAACCCCGAAACCCCGTCGCCACCACGTAGAGTTCGCTGGATTCCTTGCGGCTCGCCGGCGGTTTCGCGTGCCGCACGCTGGCGAAATGCCGCTTCAACTGCTCCAGCATCTGCCGCTCTGCACCGCCCTGGAACACCTTGGCGACGAACGCGCCGCCCCCCGCCAGCGTTTCCAGCGCAAACGCCAGTGCCGCCTCGGCCAGCGCCATGATCCGCAGATGGTCGGTGGCCGCGTGTCCCGTGGTGTTCGGCGCCATGTCGGACAGCACGAGGTCGGCCTTGCCGCCCAGTTCCGTCGCCAGGCGCCCCGGCATGTCCTCATCGGTGAAATCGCCCAGCAGCAGCGTCGCTCCGGCAACCGGATCGACCGGCAGCAGGTCCACGCCCACCACCCGCCCGGCGCCACGCTTCACCGCCACCTGGCTCCAGCCGCCCGGCGCCGTCCCCAGGTCCACCACCCGAGCGCCAGGGCGGATCAGGTGGAATCGGTCATCCAGTTCCAGCAGCTTGAATGCCGCGCGCGACCGCCAGCCCTGCTGCTTCGCCGCCGCCACATACGGATCGTTCAACTGGCGAACCAGCCAGCGCTGCGAGGCACTGCTGCGTCCCTTCGTCGTGCGCACCGTCACCGCCAGGCCACGCGGAGGCGTCACCTTGCGCGGCGGCACCGTCATGCGCCGCGGCCGCGTCCCGTGCCTCGCGTCCGATCGGTGCGGATCATGCGCAGCAGCATGCCTTCGCGCAGGCCGCGATCAGCCACCACCACGCGCGCGGCCGGCCAGAGCCGGATCAGCGCGGCAAACACCGCGCAGCCGGGCAGCACGAAATCCACCCGGTCCGGCCCGACGCAGGGATGCGCCTGCAGCCCGTCCCGGCCCAGCGCCCGCAAATTGGCCAGCGCCGCGTCGGCTGCCTCCACGCTCAGCACCGTGCCGTCCACCAGCGGGCGGCGGTAGCGCGACAGCTTCAGCGCCACCCCGGCCAGCGTGGTCACCGTGCCGCTGGTGCCGAGGAGCTGCACGCCGCCCTCGCGGATCTCGCGGGCGATGCAATGCACCGCCTCGAAGCTCGCCAGCCGGGCCGCGACATCATCCACCATCGCCTCGAACCCCTCGGGGTCGAAGCCAGCCCAGCCGAACCTCTCGGCCAGCGTCACCACCCCCACCGGCAGCGAGTCATAGCCGATCAGTTCCGGCCTTCCCTTCGGACTGACGCGCACCCAGGCCAGTTCGGTCGATCCGCCACCGATGTCGAACAGCAGCGCCCGACGCCCCCAGCCGGCCAGCAGCGGCGCGCAGCTCTCCAGCGCCAGCTCGGCTTCCTCGCGCGAAGAAATCACGCCGATATCCAGCCCGGTCTCCAGCTTGACGCGGGCGAGGAATGCGCCGCCATTCGCGGCGCGGCGGCAGGCTTCGGTGGCGATCGCGCGCAGCCGGCGGACCGGGCGGCGCTCCAGCCGGGCCGCGCAGGCATGCAGGGCGGCCATCGCCCGCTCCATGGCGTCCGGGCTGAGCTGGCCGGTGCGATGCAGCCCCTCGCCCAGCCGGACGATGCGGCTGAAGCTGTCGATCACCCGGAACCCGTCGCCCGAAGGGGCAGCCACCAGCATGCGGCAATTGTTGGTGCCGAGGTCCAACGCGGCAAACGCCGGCACAGGATACCGCCGCGGCTCGCCCTGGTGCTTGACGGCATCGACCAGAGACTGGGCATCCCGCGGCATCATCGTTGTATTGTCATCCGTGCGCGGCAACCCGGGCAAGGGTTGTCGCGGCAATTTGCCGGGAATTCATCTGGGTATGGGTTTCCGCTTGCCAAGCCAGGGAGACAGCGAATGCCCCCAGTGACCGAAATTGCCGGCAGCCTGCATCTGTCTCGGAAACAGGCACGCCGGATCCTCGATCGCTACCGCGTCACCTCCGGCAAGGGGTTCCGGCTGAAGGACCACGATCCGGCAGACACCGCCGGCCACCTGCTGCCGAAGGAGCAGGCGGACGCCGCGCTGGCCCACGGCGTGCAGCGCCTGTCCGATTTGCAGGAGAGGCTCTACGCGCAGAACTCCTGGGCGATGCTGTGCGTGCTGCAGGCAATGGATGCCGCCGGCAAGGACGGCACGATCAAGCACGTGATGTCGGGGGTGAACCCTCAGGGCGTCCGGGTGACCAGCTTCAAGGCGCCGGGGCCCGAGGAGCTGGCGCACGATTTCCTGTGGCGCGCCAACCGTGCCCTGCCGGAACGCGGCCATATCGGCATCTTCAACCGGAGCCACTACGAGGAGGTACTTGTCGTTCGGGTACATTCCGAGCTTCTGGCGCGGCAGCACCTGCCGAAAACGCTACTCGGCAAGCATCTGTGGGACGAACGGCTCGAGGCAATCGCGGCGTTCGAGCGCTATCTCACTCGGCAAGGCATGGTGGTGCTGAAGTTCTTCCTCAACGTCTCGAAGCAGGAGCAGAAGCGCCGCTTCCTCGAACGGCTGGAGGAGAAGGACAAGCACTGGAAATTCAGCGCCAGCGACCTGGCCGAGCGCGCTTTCTGGGACGACTACCAGCACGCCTACCAGCAGGCGATCGCCGCCACCGCCACCCCGCATGCGCCGTGGTTCGTGGTGCCCGCTGACCACAAATGGTTCAGCCGGCTGATCGTCGTCGCCGCGATGATCGAGGCGCTCGATGCGATCGACCTGAAGCTCCCCGACCTGACGCCAGAGCAGCAGGCCGCCCTGGACGCCGCAAGACAGAAGCTGGAGTCGGAGTAACCGTACTAAACGTCGGGCAGAAAAGCGCAGGACATTCTTGCCGGAATGCGAACATCAACGTTCCGCACGGTTACCGGTGCTTGCTCACCATCGATCAAAACGCCGTGTTGGAATGCTTATGCCGCAAAGTGGACAGCTCCGCACAAATTGGCCATCGCAAATGAGCGAGCGGCTTTAACCGACATCGGCGTGTACCCACCATCGCATACAGTCAACCTGGAAGGGGGTCGGATGTCACCGTCCATGTTCGCGTCGCCGCAGCGCGCCGCGCTGCCGTCACCTGCTCAATTGTGGTCCCGCCGGCCATGAGCACATCCGAACACAGCACAGCGCAGCGCCTCGCGGTGCGCCTTACCGTCAACGGCATACTCCACGAACTGACCGTTGATTCCCGCGCGTCGCTGCTCGACGTCCTGCGCGAGCATCTCGACCTGACCGGCACGAAAAAGGGCTGCGATCACGGCCAATGCGGCGCCTGCACGGTGCTGATCGACGGCCGACGCGTTAATTCGTGCCTGACATTGGCGGTGATGCGAGATGGCGCGCAGATCACCACGATCGAAGGCCTGGCGCAGAACGGCGAACTCCATCCGCTGCAGCAGGCGTTCATCGACCATGATGCCTTCCAGTGCGGCTACTGTACCTCGGGCCAGATCTGCTCGGCGGTCGGACTGATTGCCGAAGGCAAGGCGAGGACCGCGGACGAGATCCGTGAACTGATGAGCGGCAACATCTGCCGCTGCGGCGCCTATCCCAACATCGTCGCGGCGATCCAGCAGGCGATGAGGCAGTCATGATCGGCTTCGAATATGCGCGCGCAGGCAACGTCGCGGACGCGTTACGCCTGATCGCCGGCAGCCAATCGGCGAAATTCATCGCCGGCGGCACCAACCTGGTCGACCTGATGAAAATGGATGTCGAGCGCCCGACGAAGCTGATCGACATCTCCAGGCTGCCGCTGACCCAGGTGGAGGAAACCGCCAACGGCGGCCTGCGGATCGGCACACTCGTGCCGAACTCCGACCTCGCCTACCACCCGCTGGTGCAGCAGCGCTATCCGGTGCTGTCGAGCGCGATCCTGGCTGGGGCGTCGCAGCAACTGCGCAACATGGCGTCGACCGGCGGCAACCTGCTGCAACGCACGCGCTGCGCTTACTTCTACGACACGGCAACGCCCTGCAACAAGCGCGAACCCGGCAGCGGCTGCTCCGCCATCGGCGGCATCAACCGCATGCACGCGATCTTCGGTGCCAGCGATTCCTGCATCGCCGTGCATCCTTCCGACATGTGCGTGGCGCTCGCCGTGCTGGAGGCAACGGTGCATGTGACAGGTGTATCAGGCGAGCGCGCCATCGCGTTCGCCGACTTCCATCGGCTGCCGGGCGATACGCCACAGCGCGACACCAACCTCGGCACCGATGAGATCATCACTGCGGTGGAACTGCCGCCGCGCGGTTTTGCCGCCAACCACACCTACCTCAAGATCCGCGACCGCCTGTCCTACGCCTTCGCTTTGGTATCCGTGGCGGTCGGGCTCGAGCTCGAGCGCGATACCATCAAGGAGGCGCGCCTCGCACTTGGCGGTGTCGCACACAGGCCCTGGCGCAATGCGCTGGCCGAAGCCGAACTCCGTGGCCAGCCGGCCCGTCCGGCGGCATTCACCCAGGCGGCGGACGTCATGCTGCGTGATGCCAAAGGCTTCGAGCACAACAGCTTCAAGATCGACCTCGCGCGACGATGCATCGTGCGCGCGCTGTCGCAGGCGGCGCACGGCGTGGCGCAATCGCAATCCATCAAGAAAATCGCGTGAGCAGGCACATGGCATCCTACATCGGCACCGCCACATCCCGCGTTGACGGCCACGCCAAAGTCACCGGCGCGGCAAAATATGCCGCGGAATTCGACGCACCGGACCTCGTCCATGCCAGCGTCGTGTCATCCACCATCACGCACGGCCGCATCGTGCACATCGACACCAGTGCGGCGTTGCGCGTCCCCGGCGTGATCGAGGTGCTGACGCACGAGCACCGCCCGCACATGGCGGACAACGATGCAGGCTACCACGACGATGTGGCGCCAGACGGCACGCCGTTCCGGCCGCTTTACGATGACAAGGTTCGGTTCAACGGCCAGCCGATCGCGGTGGTGATCGCCGAAGAATCCGAGACCGCACGCTTCGCGGCCTCGCTGGTGCGCGTCGAATACGCCCAGGAGGCCCACGCCACCGACCTGGAGCGCGAACGCGACAATACCGTTGCACTGGCCGACGACACGTTCTCCCTGACCCCGTCAAAACCGCGCGGCAACGCCGAGAAGGCGCTTGCCGCCGCCGCGGTGCGCCACGACGCCGAGTACCGCATCGCGATCGAACACCATAATCCGATGGAGCCGTATGCCTCCACGGTGATCTGGCAGGGTGGCGGCAAGCTGACGGTGCATGACAAGACGCAGGGCGTGCAGAACGTGCAGCGCTACCTGTGCGGCGTGTTCGAAATGCCGTCCGACGACATCCGGGTGGTCTCACCGTTCGTCGGCGGCGCGTTCGGCAGCGGCCTGCGGCCGCAGTACAACGCGGTCCTCGCGGTGCTGGCAGCACTCGCCGTGCAACGGTCGGTGCGACTCGTGCTGACCCGGGCGCAGATGTATTCGCTTGGCTATCGTCCCGAGAGCATCGAGCGGGTCACACTCGGCGCGGATGCGGACGGCACGCTCTCGGCGATCACCCACGAAGCGATCGCTATGACGTCGCGGTTCGAAGAATTCGCCCGGAAAGATACGATCTGGTCGGGCATGCTGTACACGTGCCCCAACACGCGATACGCACATAGGCTGGCACCGCTCGATGTCAACACGCCGTGCGACATGCGTGCGCCCGGTGCGGCGACCGGCGTCTATGCGCTGGAATGCGCGATGGACGAACTTGCTGTCGCGTTGGGGCTCGACCCGCTGGAACTGCGTTACCGCAACTACTCCGATCGCGACCAGCTCACCGGCGCGCCGTTCACCAGCAAAGCGCTGCGCGAATGCTACCGCCGCGGTGCTGCCGCATTCGGCTGGGAGCAGCGCAATCCGCAGCCACGCACCATGCGCGACGGCAGCGAGCTGGTCGGCTGGGGTATGGCGACCGGGATCTGGGAAGCGCTGGATGTCAGCATGGCGGCCCGCGTCGTGCTGACGGCCAACGGCCACGCCGAGGTATCCTGCGCGACCTCCGACATCGGCACTGGCACCTATACTATCATGAGTCAGGTCGCCGCCGATATGCTCGGGCTGCCGTTGGAGAATGTCAGCGCCAGGCTTGGCGATTCGACGCTTTCACATTCGCCGGTGGAAGGCGGATCTTGGATCGCTTCGTCGGTGTCAAATGCCATTGCGGCCACGTGCGCGGAGGTGCGCGCCGAGTTGCTGCGCCTGGCGCAGGCGATCCCGGGATCGCCGCTCGCCGGTGCCGGACCGGAGGGCGTCGTGTTGGCGCAGGGCCAGATCGTCAGCAAAGCCGATACGAGGCGCGGCGTGACGATTGCCGATGCGATGCGGCTCGGCGGGGTGGACCGGATCGAGCGGGAGAAGACGACTGATCCGAGGCACGACGAAAGCCACGCCCGCAACACTCATTCGGCGATCTTCGCCGAAGTGAAGGTGGACGAACAACTCGGTGTCGTGCGCGTCACCCGCGTGGTCAGTGCGGCTGCGGCCGGGCGCATTCTCAACACCAAGACAGCGCGTAGTCAGATCCTCGGCAGCGTGGTGATGGGCATCGGCATGGCGCTGCACGAGGAAACCGTGGTGGACCACCGGTTCGGCCGCATCATGAACGCCAACTTCGCGGAATACCATGTGCCGGTGAATGCCGACGTGCACGACATCGAGGTGATCTTCGTGGACGAGCCGGATTCGATCATCAATCCGCTCGGCATCAAGGGCATCGGCGAGATCGGCATCGTCGGGGTCGCGGCCGCGATCGCCAATGCGGTCTATCACGCCACCGGAAAGCGCGTGCGCAACCTGCCGATCACGTTGGATAAGCTGCAGGGCTGATCGAGGGCGGCCCCCTCCCCGACCCTCCCCGGCCCAAGCGTGCTATCGCCAATCCTCCGGCGTATCGTGGTCGGGGTGCTGGTAGCTGGTGATCCGCGTCAGGTCCTCAGGTGCGCCGGCCTCGCCGGTGCGGCGCGACGGCAGTGACGCCAGCACCGCCGGATCGAACGTCGCCCAGCGGCTCTCGATGCCATCGACCTGCGACAACGTCACCGCCTGCGGTGTATCCAGGCTGCCGATCGTCACGCTGATCGAATCGGGCCGCTTCACGTAGCGGAACGCCAGCGGGGTGCCGCAGCGTGCGCAGAAGTCGCGGTCGGCAGCTGACGAACTGCGGAACGTGCCAGGCGCACCGCGCGTCCAGGCGAACTGTTCCACCGCTACGTTGGCCCACGCCTTGAACGGTCCGCCGACCGCCTTCTGGCACATGCGGCAATGGCAGATCCCGGCACGCTCAGGCTGTTTGTAAAGTGCATACCGAACCGCGCCACATTGACAGCCACCGGTCATTTTTGGCGTCCGTTGCTCGCTCATCAGAAACTCGCCTCTCGTTCTTGGGTAACAGTCTGGGTAACCTGGGCTCGGCGGCTCTTCACCACGGGCCGGACGACTTAACTCGGTCAAAGCGGCAAAGTTGCCGCAGCCTGATGCTGGCGCAAAGGCAGTGGGCGACCATGCGCCATCGTATGCAAGGCGCGCCGGCGCAACTCGGCGTGTGCCTCCACGACGTCTTGGATGCGCCCTTGTTCGATCCCGCCGGCTGCCAGCAGCCCTGCAGCGATCTGCTGTGACATAACAGCGCGCGAGCGTCGAGGCGGCGATAGAGTGGCAGCCCCTCCTCGCGGCGGATACACAGCGCCTCGTTGGGCTCGTCGCGGCAGGATAAGTGAGCCTTTGCGAGGGGTTTTCCGCTGGTCGCCATCGCCATTCGGGCGCTGTTTTGCGCGACATCACGGCGCAAGTCAGGATTGCAGGATTTGGAGCATTTGAACCGTGGCGTCAGCCGCTCACTTTCGACGATCAGGATCAGGCGGCGGCACTCGTGGAAGACCGGCACAGACTTGGTCTGCCACGTAAGAGCGATGACCGCAGGCCCCCACCAACCGATGCATCGAAGTTGCGGCAGGCGCACCCCCGGACGACCCTGAGCGTCGAGAAAAAATTCACCTGATCCACTGCCGCTTGTGTCAGCTACATATCCAGCTAGACTGGGGACAAATCTCCGGGGGGAAACCGATGCATCGCTTGGTCGCAACCATCGCCACGTTGGGCGTCTGCGCGTTAGCAAGCTGCGCGTCACAGCCGCCTCCGCCGCCTGCGACAGCCAGTCTCGGTTCCACCGAGGGGACCATTACCTTCACCGGCGGCGCGATCGCAATCGGTGTTGGGTTCCAATGGGGGAGCGGAACCCTGACATATCAAGGAAGACAATATCCCTTCAGTTTGAATGGGCTATCGGTGGTGGATGTTGGTGTGACACGAGTCACTGGCAGCGGAAGCGTGCATGGCCTGCGCAATGTCGGCGACTTCAGCGGCAATTACGTTTCGATCGCCGCCGGCGTAACTGTGGCCGGCGGTGGTTCCGTGGCGAGTCTTCGTAACCAGAATGGTGTCGTGATCGACGGGGTCACGACAGCTCAGGGGGTTCGGCTCACACTCGCTCCGGGCGGCGTCAACATTAAACTTTCGGGTCAACCGAGCTCGTAGATCCAGCATGGCACTTGGCTAGACCAGCAGAAGGTTTGATGACTACGCCGTAACAGCAACGAACGCGAGGATCATAGCTGCCAAGGGCTGCATCGTTAAACGCGAGGATCATAGCTGCCAAGGGCTGCATCGTTAGTGGATCCTAGCCACGTTCGCTCATCGAAGCGATCATGCGGCAAAAGGAGCGCAAGTCTGCCCGGTCGAGGGACAGGCTCATAGCCTCGATCAGACGTTCGCGCAGGCTGCCGCCAGCGGCAGAGGGCAACGGCTTGTTCATGGATTGGCTCCTCTCGGGTTGAAGGAGCCGTCACTTTCAAGCAGGCCGCCTGCCCATCTGCTGGCCATAAGGGAGGGCCGACCAAACGCCTACGCCTTCCGCAATGAAAGAACCACGTGGATCACATCGCCCTCATGCCGCACCGCCATGGGAAGGCCGCAGCGCCGGAAGACGTTCAGCATGGGTCGGTTGCGGGAAAGCACATCGGCCTCTAGCCGATCCAGGCCCTTCGCCCTGGCGATGGCGATGATATGACGCATCAGCAGGCTGCCGATCCCGCGGCTCTGGAAGTCCTCCTCGACGGTGAAGGCCAGTTCGGCGCTGCGCTCAGCGGCGGTGACGGG
>DATAPW010000187.1:0-14545 GCA_036265005.1 Acetobacteraceae bacterium
AGAATGGCGTCCGACGCCGATCGCTGCAGTGCCGACATGGCGGTGAACGATATGTTGGACGTGGTGATGGTGCGCACATAGATCACGCCGGTGTCCTGCGTCGGCATGAAGCCCTTCGGCATGTCGAAATACAGGAACACGGTGCCGGCGGTGACGGTCAATGCCGCGGCCACGGTCAGCGCACGGTGCCGCAGCACCCAGCCGAGGCTGCGCAGGTAGCCGCGCAACAGCCGCGATTCGCGCCGGCGTGGCCGGCCGCCCCCGCGCAAAAACCTGGCGCACAGCATCGGCGTAAGGCTGAGCGACACCAGCGCGGATGCAACGATGGCAGCGACCAGCGTCATGCCGAATTCGCGGAAATACCGGCCAACCACGTCCGGCATGAACAGCACGGGAATCAGCGCCGCGATCAGCGCCGCGGTGATCGACAGCACGGTGAAGCCTATCTGCCGCGCACCGGCCAGCGCCGCCGGCAGCGGCTTCATCCCGCCTTCCATCAGGCGCATGATATTCTCGATCATGATCACCGCGTCATCGACCACGAAGCCGATCGCGACGGTGACCGCCATCAGGGTCAGATTATCCATGCTGTAACCGAGCCAGTCCATCGTCACCAGCGTCGCGGCCAGGGCAACCGGGATGGCGACTGCCGGGATCGCGGTCGCGCGGACCCGCTTCAGGAACAGGGCGATCACCAGCACGACGAGTCCGATGGCAACCAGTATCGTCAGTTGCACATCGGCGATTGCCGCGCGGATCAGCTTGGTGCGGTCGAAGATGATATGCACCTTGATCGCGGGCGGCATCCAGTGCTCCAGCCGCGGCAACAACTCCTTGACCGCATCCACTGTCGCGACAACGTTGGCATTCGGCTGCTTGATGACGCGGATCACCACGCCCGGATCGCGGTTGTACCAGCCGGCCAGCCGCGCATTGATCACGCCGTCCGTCACCTCGGCGACATCGCGCAACAGCACGGGCGCTCCATTGCGCCAGGTCACCACGATTTCGCGGTACTCCGGCGCCTTGAACAACTGGTCGTTGGCAACAATGCTCCAGGACTGGCCATCGAGGTTCAGCGTGCCCTTCGGCAGGTTCTGCGTCGCGTCGCCCACCGCCGCACGGATCTGTTCGAGCGAGACATGCATCGCGGCGACGCGTCCCGGATCGACACGAATGCGCACCGCACCGCGTTCGGCGCCGCTGACGTAAACTTTCGCCACGCCCGGAACCTGCGAGATCTGTTCAGCGACAATCGTGTCGGCGACGTCGTAGACATCGCTCGGATCCAGTACGTCGGAGGTCAGCGACAGGGCGATCACCGCCCAGCCAGACGGGTTCGCCTTCCAGTATATCGGTGGCGACGGCAGGTCCTTCGGCAGGTTCGGACCCGATCCATTGATCGCCGCCTGGATTGCGCCGGCCGCAGCATCGACGCTCTTGTCCAGCGCAAACTGCACGGTGAGTTCGGTGCCGCCGGTCGCGCTGAACGAGCGCATCTCGACAATGCCGGGGATGGTGCCGATTTGGCGTTCCATCGGCTGCGCGAGCGCCGCAGCAATGGTGTCCGCGCTCGCGCCGGGCAAGCCGGCCCAAAGGCCGATGGTCGGACGATCGACCGAAGGCATCGCGGCAATCGGCAACCGCACATAGGCCACGATGCCGATCAGCAGAATGCCGATCGCGATCAGCGTGGTGGCGACAGGCCGGTGGATCCAGGGCGCCGAGAAATTCATGTCGGATCCGCTGCGGCGGAGCGCGCTTCACCGTTCCGGCCCGCGCGCAGCCGGGTCGCCAGACGGGCAAAGCCCAGGTAGATCACCGGCGTGGTGTACAGAGTGAGGAACTGGCTCAGCAGCAGCCCACCGACAATGGCCACGCCAAGCGGACGGCGCAGTTCCGAGCCGGTGCCGGCGCCCAATGCCAGCGGCAATGCCCCCAGCAGCGCCGCCATCGTCGTCATCATGATCGGCCGGTAGCGCAGCCGGCAGGCCTGGCGGATCGACTGCTCCGGCGTCTGGCCTTCCTGCCGTTCGGCGTACAGCGCGAAGTCCACCATCATGATGGCGTTCTTCTTCACAATGCCGATCAGCAGGATAATGCCGATCAGCGAGATCAGGTCGAGGGTTTCGCCGCACAGCATAAGCGCGAGGAGCGCCCCAACGCCGGCCGAAGGCAGCGTGGACAGGATCGTGATCGGATGGATGAAACTCTCGTACAGGATCCCCAGCACGATGTAGACCGTGATGATCGCCGCCACGATCAGCAGCTTCTCGCTCGACAGCGATGTGGCGAATTCTGCGGCAGAGCCGGCGAGGCTGGTGGCAATCGCGTCGGGCAGTCCGATGCGCCGTTCGGCGCGGTGCAGTGCGTCCACCGCCTGCCCCAGCGCAACGCCCTGCGGCAGGTTGAACGAGATGGTGGCGGACGGGAACAACCCCTGGTGGGTGATCGCCAATGGTGCCAGCTGTCGTTCCACATGGGCGAATGTGGACAATGGAATCGGCGCCGATGCCGCATGGAATCCCGCGCCGACACCGCTCGCTGCGTCGTCGTTGCTCGATGCCAATGCGTTCGCCGCGGTCACGTAAATTCGATCGAGCACCGCAGCATCCGCGCGGAATGAAGGATCCGCCTCGAGCACCACGTGGTATTGCGTCAGCGGCGAATACACCATGGCGATCTGCCGCTGGCCGAATGCGTCGTACAGCGTGTTGTCGATCACGCTCATCGTGACGCCATAGCGCGCTGCCGCCTTGCGATCGATCGCGATCGCCATTTGCAGGCCCTCATCCTGCTGGTCGCTCGCGACATCGGCGAAGGCCTGATCGTGGCGCAGAGCATCCAGCAGGCGCTGCGCCCAGAGGCGCAACTCCACCGGATCGAGGTCCTGCAGTACGTACTGGTATTGCGTCGGCGACGGGCGCGTCTCGATCGTCACGTCCTGCACCGGTTGCAGGTGCAGGGTAATGCCCGGCACGTTCGCTACTGCGTTGCGCAAGCGCTGCATCACCGCCGTGACCGACGCGTGGCGGCGATCAGGTGAGCCGATATCGATATACAGCCGGCCGCTGTTCAAGGTCGGGTTCACCGTGCCGGCACCCACGAAGCTGTCCACCGCCCGAACGTCAGGATCGCGACCAATCGCGGTGGCCACTGCACGCTGCCGCTCCGCCATTGCGGCGAACGAGATATCCTGGGCCGCATCGGTGACGCCGACCAGCAACCCGGTGTCCTGCTGCGGCAGGAATCCTTTCGGGATCACCACATACAGCCACACCGTTGCGACCAGCGTCAGCGCCGTGCAAAACAGCGTCGAACGGCGATGCAGGAGCACCCAGTCCAGGCTGCGCATGTAGCCATCGCAGGTTGCATCGAACGCACGCTCGCTCCAGCGGAACAGTGCATTCGGCCGGTGGTCCGGCGGGTCCTGGCGCAGGAACTGCGCGCACATCATCGGCGTCAGCGTCAGCGACAGCACGCCGGAGATCACCACCGCGAGCGACAGCGTGATGGCAAACTCGCGGAACAGCCGCCCGACCACACCGCCCATCAGCAGGAGTGGAATGAACACCGCGATCAGCGACACGGTCAGCGACACCACGGTGAAGCCGATCTGCCGTGCGCCCTTCAACGCCGCTGCAAGCGGTGTCTCGCCGGCCTCCACATAGCGCGTGATGTTCTCGATCATCACGATCGCATCGTCCACCACGAAGCCGGAGGCGATGGTCAGCGCCATCAGCGACAGATTGTCCAAGCTGTAGCCCGCAATCGCCATCCCGCCGAACGTCGCGACCAGTGACACCGGCAGGGCGATCGACGGGATCACCGTCGCCCACAGCTTGCGCAGGAACAGGAATATCACCACCACCACCAGCACGACTGTCAGCACCAACGTGAACTGCACATCGGCAATGGCGGCGCGGATCGTGGTGGTGCGATCTGTCACCACGGAGATTTTCAACGCCGGCGGCAGGCTGGCAGTGAGCTTCGGCAGCAGCGCGCGCACCGCCTCCACCACCTGGATGGTGTTCGCGCCAGGCTGGCGCTGGATGTCCAGGATCACCGCCGGCGCACCATTGTACCATGCCGCCAGCTCGGCGTTCTCCACGCTGTCCACTGCGCGGCCGATATCGCGCAGCAGCACCGGCGCGCCGTTGCGGTAGGCAATCACCGTCGGCTCATAGGTTTCCGCGGTCAGCAACTGGTCATTGGCGCCAATCTGGAACGCCTGGTGTACACCGTCGAGCTGGCCTTTTGGATTGTCCACGGTGCTGGCGGCGATCGCGCGGCGCACATCCTCCAGCGAAAGTCCAAGGCCGGCCAGCTTCGCCACGTCCGCCTGCAGCCGCACCGCGCGGGTCTGGCCACCCTCCACCGTGACCGCGCCGACGCCGGAAATCTGCGACAGCTTTTGCACCAGTGTGGTCGCCGCATAGTCGTTGACCTCGTGCAGCGGCAACGTATCCGAGGTCAGCGCCAGGATCAGCACTGGCACATCGGCCGGATTGACCTCATGATAGGTCGGCGGCCCCGGCAGCAGGGCGATCGGAATCCAGCCGAGGGCTGCATCGATCGACGACTGCACATCCTGCGCAGCGGCATCGATGCTGCGCGACAGGTCGAAGGTCAGGGTGATCTGGCTGGAGCCGTTGGCGCTGGTGGAACTCATGCCGGTCAGTCCGGAGATCTGGCCGAAATTATGTTCCAGCGGTGCGGTGACCGACGTTTCCACGACATCCGGCGAGGCGCCGGGATACGCGGTAACCACCTGGATCGTGGGAAAGTCCACGTCCGGCAAAGCAGCGACCGGCAGCAGCCGATAGCCAAGCAGCCCCAGCATAACCAGCGCAATGGTCAGCAGCGTCGTGGCGACCGGCCGCAGGATGAATGGGCCGGACATATGTCAGGGCCCATCGCCAGGGCTGAACCTCGTCATTTTCGTGCAGGCGAGAATCCAGAGGTCGCTGCACCATGGGTCGGCCCCGGGAGTCTCGCCTGCACGAGAATGACGGGGGGCGCACATGACAATTGTAACTACCGACCGCATCAGCCGTCGCGTTTAACGATCTCGACCGCCACACCGGCCTCCAGTCGGAAATGTCCGTCGGTGACCACCTGTTCGCCGGACTTCAACCCACGCTCGATCAACACACGGCCATCGATCGCCTGGCCGGCCGTTACGGTGCGCAGTTCCGCCTTCTGCTCGTGCGACACCACCCAGATGAAATCGCCGCGCGGACCATGGCGTAATGCCGCCGCTGGCACAGTGACGGCGGCATTTCGCTCATCGACCACGATCCGCCCATTCACGAAGTTGCCCGGCCAAAGATGCAGGTCCTTATTGGGAAAACTCGCCTTCAACTTGATCGTGCCGGTGGACTGATCGACCTGGTTGTCCACCAGATCGATCGTGCCCTCGTCCAACCGCGTGCGATCGTCCGCCGCCATCGCAATCACCGGAATGTGAGTCTGCCCGGGAGTCAGCTTGCCCTGCGCGACCGAACTGGCAGCCAGCGTGAAGATCACCGATATCGGCCGCAACTGCGTGATCACCACGATAGGCGAATTGTCCGAGGCGTGCACGAAATTGCCCTGGTCGATCTGGCGTATTCCCGCGCGTCCCTCGATTGGCGAACGGATCGTCGTGTATCCGAGTTGCGTCGTGGCATAGTCGATCTGCGCCTGGTCGCTGTCGATCTGCGCACGATACTGATCGACCTGCGCACGCTGCTGATCCACCTGCTGATGCGAAGCGAAGTCGCGTCGCACCAGATCGTCGTAGCGCTTCATATCCGCGACTGCGCCCTGCAGCAGCGCCTCGTCCTTGGCGCGTGCGGCACGCTGCTGTGCAAGCTGCGCCACGAATGGCCGAGGGTCGATGACCGCCAGCACATCGCCCGCCTTCACGTCCTGGCCTTCCTGGAACACCACCTGCATGATCTCGCCGTCGACACGGCTCTTTACCGCGACGGTGTTGTAGGCCTGCACGGTGCCGATGCCGGTGAGGTAGATCTTTACCGGTTCGGTGCGCGACACGCCGATGGAAACCGGCACCGGTGCGTTGGCTGGCGGCGCTGCCGGGGACGCCGTGGTTGCGACCACGCGCTCGCGCAAGCCGGCGATATCCAGCTTTGCATCAGTCAGGTACAACGCCGCCCCGGCCGCCAGCGCGGACACCGCACAGACGACACCGGCCCGAACGACGAACTGCCTCGACCGGAGCATAGGGGCGCAGCCTATTTCGTTCGTGGTATCAAGCGCAATCCGGCCAGTGTAACAGAATATCGCGGCCGGAGCCGCCTGGGATGGGAGGACAGCATGGTACGGGTCGTCGGGATCGATCACCTGGTGATCAGGGTAAGCGACTTCGAAAAATCCAAGGCCTTTTACGGCAGGCTCTTCGGCTTCCTCGGCTTTGAGCTGTCGGACGAGTACGAGGACGCGATCGGCTGGACCAACGGCAAGACACGCTTCTGGATCGGGCCGGCCGATCCTCAGGGCAGGAAGCGCAAATACCGCGTTGGCGACATCGGCTTCCACCACTACGCATTCCAATTGCGCAGCCGCAAGGATGTCGACGAGTTGCAGGCGTTCCTGCAGGACCTCGGCGCCACGATCGTCGACCCGGCGGGAGAATACTACGACGACTACTACGCCGTGTTCTTCCTGGACCCGGATGGGCTCAAACTTGAGGGGATGAAATACGGCGAGCGTCGCGCAAGCGAGGCGCGGAACAAGGCGGCGGCACGGTGACAGTTTCGCGACAGCTCTACGCGCGCCTGCCGTTCTTCTATGGCTGGGTGATCGTGGCCGTGGTGTTCGTCACCATGGGCGTCGGCGTCAATGCGCGCACTGCGTTCTCGCTGCTGTTCCCGCCGATCCTGGACGAGTTCGGCTGGGATCGTGGCGTGACCGCCGGCGCATTCTCCTTCGGCTTCATCGTGTCTGCCGCACTCAGTCCATCACTCGGCCGGCTGATGGACAAGCGCGGCCCGCGCGTGGTGAACGAGATCGGCGTTGTGTTGATCGGCGCCGGCTTGATGCTGGCGACGCTGGTGCACGAACCATGGCAACTCTACGCCACGCTGGGGATGCTGGTCGGCGGCGGCAGCGTTTGCCTGGGCTATACCGGCCAGGCGCTGTTCCTGCCGAACTGGTTCGTCCGTCGTCGCGGCCTGGCAATGAGCCTGGCGTTTTCCGGTGTAGGCGTCGGTTCGATCGTACTGCTGCCCTGGCTACAGGGGCTGATCGTCCGCACCGGCTGGCGCTCTGCCTGCTTCGCCATGGGCGTCCTGGTGCTGGCGCTGTTGCTCCCGCTCAACCTGCTGCTGCGACAGCGACCACAAGATATCGGACTGGAACCGGACGGCGACAGTTCGGCACTTCACGCGAGCCGTGCCGCGCATGACGCGAACGTGGTGGACCGGGCCTGGGTCGCGGTGGACTGGACGCTCGGCCGCGCAGTACGCACGACACGCTTCTGGTGGATTGCCATCGGCTATTTTTGCGCGCTGTTCGCCTGGTACGCCGTCCAGGTGCACCAAACGAAATACCTCGTCGAGATCGGCTTCAGTCCGGCACTGGCTGCATGGGCATTGGGCGGCGTGAGCCTGGTCGGCATCCCCGGGCAGATCGTTCTCGGCTACCTGTCCGATCGCATCGGCCGCGAGTTTGTCTGGACCGTTGGCAGCCTTGGGTTCACTGCCACGTTCCTGCTGCTGCTCCTGTTGCGGGATATGCCGACCCCGACCTTGCTCTACCTGATGGTCGCCGCACAGGGCGTGCTTGGCTACGGCGTGACGTCAGTCATCGGCGCCATTCCGGCGGAGATCTTCCAAGGCCGCCACTATGGCACGATTTTCGGCACCCTGATGCTGGCGTCGATCGGCGGCGGCGCCGTGGGACCGTGGCTGACCGGCGCGGTGCACGACGCCACCGGCAGCTACACGATCGCCTTCTGGATCGGCATCGGCGCCAGCCTGCTGTCAGTGATTGCGATCTGGCTCGCAGCACCGCGCAAGGTGCGCATGGTCGCGGGACGCGTCGCGCGCGTTGGGTAGGATACACCCGTCATTGCGGCGCCTGCCAGCGTTGCAACGATCGACTGAGTGCAGGCAGTGCGCCGCGGATCTGCTCCGGCAATGTCCCGACGCGCTCGCGGATTTCCGCGTGTGCATCGGCCGCGGCAGACAACGCGGCAGCCTCGTCGAACGCCAGGATGCGACCATCGCGCAAAACCCACGCACCGTTGACCATCACCGCCGACACATGCTCCGGCCCGGCGTGCAGCAACATTCCCTCAACCGTCTCCGACAGCAGCATGAGGCTGGCGGTGTTACGCCGCACCAGCACCAAATCGGCAAGGCAGCCGGCCTCGATGCGCCCCAGGCGATCGCCCATACCCAGCACGTGCGCGCCGTGAAGCGTCGCCATGGTGAGCAGCGTCTCCGCGTCGGGCCATGTCGCGGGATCGCCACCGGGCTTGCGATGGATCATCATCGCCAGACGCATTGCCGCGAACATATCGTGCCGCCCGCCGGTGTTCGCCGAGTCCGTGCCAAGCGCCAGGCGAACCCCGAGCCGACGATAATCCGCGAACGGCAGCACGCCGCTGCCAAGCATCAGGTTGCTGGCGGGGTTGTGCACCACCGTGACACCGTGCGTTGCCAGCAAGGCGCGTTCGTTGCCACTTGGCCACACGCCATGCGCGACCGACAACGCGCCATCCAGCAGATCCTGGCGGGCCATTTCCGCAACAGTCCCACCTGGCCAGCGCTGTTCGCCAAATTTCGCCTGCGCATGGGTCTCCAGCAGATGCGTATGCACACCGACGCCATGCCGATCGCGCAGCGTGCGCCACAGCGCCCAGGCTGCCTGGGAGCAACGTTGCGGGGCATTGGGACCCAGCAACACCGACACGCGCCCCGAACCGGCACGTGCCGTATCGATGATCGCCGCAAAGCGCGCGGCGTAGGCATTCGGATCGAGCACCGGGATACTGCCGGCGAGCGACTTCACCTCGTTCGGCAGGTTCAGCGCCAGCAGATCGTAGTCGCCCAGATCGTGCAGGAACGGCGCATAGCCGACACGCAGGCCTGACGCCTCGTGCGCCTCGAGCGCAATCTCCGCCAGGTGCATCTGCGGCGTATGATCGACGAAGCCGGTGATGCCGCCACGGATGCGCTCCGCCGCTCCGAGCAGGATGGCAGCGCGCAATGCTGCGGCATCCAATGTCTTGCCGTAGGCCACGGTGAACAGCGCCCACAATTCCAGCGGCAGGCTGTTCTCGGTACCGCGCAGGATGGCGGCATAGGCATGCGCGTGGGAATCGATCAGGCCAGGAAGCAGCCAGCAATCCGCCGCATCGACGCGTTCCGCCGCATGCACGGCGAGCTGGCGACAATCGTCTTCCGCCCAGGCGACGGCTGCAATCCTGTCATCACGAACCAGCACGCTGCCGACGCGAAATCCGTCATGATGTGGAATGGACGCGCCGTCGATCAGAATCATGCGGCAACGTCCCGCAGTGTCGCATTGGCCGACGGGCGATCGCCCGGATCGGCACCCTGCGCACGCAGGCGCTGCTGCAGGCGGCCGACATCGATCTGCCGCGGAGAAACGCCTGCGTTCACTGCCATCGCCGCAGCGGTGCCGGCGGCCTCGCCCATCGCCATGCACGGCGGAATTTCGCGCGAGATCTTCTGTGCAGACGAGGTGGCGGAGTAGTGGCGGCCGGCTACAAGCAAGTGGTCCACCTCGCGCGGCAGCATCGCGCGATATGGCGTGTAGTAATCCCGCCCGCGCGCCACGCTGTCGGCGAAATGCACGCGGTTCAGCACATCGTCCTTCGTCACGACATAGTCGCCCTGGAGCAGCCGCGTCTGCCGCACACCGGTCTGCGGCGCGACATCGACGACATAGCAGTTGCGAAACCCCGGCAGATGCGCGCGGACGTAATCCACCGTCGCGTGGATACGCTTGCGGCCTTCGAACTCCATTGCGGTCAGGTCCGCCACAAGCAGACCGTCCAGCCCGGTGACATGCGGACAATTGCACCAGACGATGCCCGGCAGCGGCGTTTTCAGCCACCAATACGCCCAAGAGCCGCCCAGGATGCGACGCGCCTCACGATCGATCGGTTCGTAAGCCGCCGGCTCCTCGAACTGAAAGCGCTCGGCCTCATCGGTATCGACGCCGCCCAGGCGGAAAACCGTGGTCATCATGTAGTTGCCATGCAAGAATGACGCACCGGCCGCGGCGGCGACATCCAGGTCGCCGGTGGCATCGATCACGACATTGCCGAGGATCGCTTCGCGTCCGGCCTTGGTCTCCGCCACGATGCCGGTGATGCGGCCATCCTGCACGATGGCGGACGAAAACCAGCTATGGAGCCGCAGTTCAAGCCCGGACTCCTGCACCATCGCGTCGCTGGCACGCTTCCAACCATCCGGATCGAATGCCACGGCGTAGCAGATCGGATGCGGCCTGGTGTGGACGTTGAAATCGAACAGGCCCCAGCGCGACCATTTGCGGTACATCGCCAAGTCGTGGCCGCGCTCGGGTTCCGGCGGCCAGACTGCCAGACCCAGCCGCGCCATGCGGTCGGTGATCTCCTGGCACAGGCCGGCGACAGTGATTTCGCTGCCGTTGCAGTAATCGTCCAGCACCAGGACCATGCCGCCGGAGGCCAATCCGCCGAGATACGGATAGCGTTCCACCAGCACCACGCGCGCACCATTCCGCGCAGCGGCCACCGCCGCCGCGGTGCCGGCCGGCCCGCCGCCTACCACCACGACATCCACTCGGCTGACGATGCGCGCGGTGCGCGGCGGCTCGATCAGGACGGAGGGCTTTTCGCTCATGGCCTGGGTTCCTGTTGTCAGAGTACCGCGGCAGCAGGCTGCCAGCGGACGCAGACTCGCTCCAATGCGGTGATGGCGAGAAAGAAGGCGACCGAGAAGGTCGATCCGACAAACACCGTCGCATACAACAGCGCCGAGTCGAAGTTGTAGGTAGCCTGCACGATCAGTGCACCGATGCCGACCTGCGAGCCGATCCATTCGCCGACAATGGCACCGACCACCGCCGTGCTGGCGGAAATGCGCAGCGCGGAGAACAGGAATGGCAGGCTGGAATACATCCGCAGCTTCCAGAACACCTCCCAGCGGCTGGCGGACAGCACGTGCATGAGCTCCATCGCCTGCGGCGACACCGCCTCCAGTCCGCGGACCATGTTCACCAGCGTGGGGAAGAAACAGATCAGCGCCGCGATGGCGATCTTGGGCGCCAGGCCGTTGCCCAGCAGCAGCAGCAGGATCGGCGCCTTGGCAACGACCGGGATCGCGTTGATCAGCACGACGGTGGGGAAGAATGCCGCCTCCATGGTCTTCTTGTGCACGAAGACGACAGCAATCAGCAGTGCGGTGACATTGCCGAGAGCGAAGCCGAGTACGGATTCGATCGCCGTGGGCAACAGGTTGGTCAACAGCATCGCCCATTTGGCGATCAGCGTCTGCACCACCACGACCGGCGACGGCGCGATGAAGGGCCGGACGTGCAGCAATTCGACCAGCGCCCACCATGCGAACAACAGCGCCCCGGCGCCGACCAACGGCAACAGACGCCTTCGCCACCGCGCTCTGCGCATCGCCTGGCGCCAGGCATTATCGGCGGAAGAATTCAACGAGTGCATCCTGTGCCTGAACGGGTTCGCCAGAAGCTTGCCGCGTCGCCGCGCGGGCAACAAGGAACCCCTCCGTTCGTCCCCACCGTCGTTCCCGCGTTCGTTCGGCGAACGGCTATCCGAACGCACCGACCTCGTGAGTGATCGCCGTGGCAATCTCGCGCACCAGGCCATGCAGCGACCGCATCGGTGCGAAAATCTCCGCATGCTCGCGCACATACGCCGTCGTGCCACGCGGCGCCGTCGGTTCGGCGTAGTCGTAGTCAGCGGACTGATCGGGCGCGGCGGGGAAGATCTGGGCCAGAACCTCCAGCGAAGGCTCGATCTCAAGCCGCAGCAGCGCTCCCTCCAGCATCGTCCGTGTCACGCCGTGCCGTGGCGAGAAATCGGAGATCTCGGTGGCGAGCAGCCAGATGCGGTGGATCAACGCCAGCCGCAACGCGTGCAGCAGCACTTCGCGCGCCGCCATGCGCGGTGCGTCCGGCCAGATGTCGCGCAGTGCCAGGTGATCGGCGTGGACGCGGCGGAACATCGATTGCGCGGCCGCCCAGATGCCCAGCCGTTCCAGTGCACGCGCCACGCCGACCAACGCCTCGCGGCCGGTGCGTTCCGGCGTATGTCGGGCACGATCCAGCCAGGTCTCCGGATCCAGCGTGGCGATCACCGCGCGCAGCACATCGATGTCGGAATGTGCCAGCGCATGGGTCGCGAGGTCCATCGCGCGATGGAAGCGCCGGCTGTTCTGCCGCAGATCGGTGAACAGTTCGGGATGCCGCGCCGCAGCCGCGCCCAACCCCTGCAGCGTGTTCGCACACCAGCCAAGCTGTTGCAGGATCGCGTTGTTCGGGATGGCGCGCAGCTCGCGCGGGTGCTGGATGCGTGCGGCGCGCACCATGCCATCCGCCTCACGCGCCGATGGCCGTGAACCGGTCTTGTCCACCAATGCCGGGCCGAATGCGCCGAGCAGCGCGGCGTAGCCTTCGTCCTCGACCAGGCCTTCCATGCCGGCGCGCACGGTGGCGAAGAAATCCGCGGAAAAATCCGGATTGGCGTACACTGGGTCCTCGATCGGCCCCGCCGCCGGATGATAGGTCTGCTGCGCGATGCAGGTGATCGTCGCCAACGCCAGTTCCGGCGTGCCGAACAGCATGTAGCCGTCGCCGCCCTGAAACGCCGTTTCCTCGCGCACGCTGAGGCCGGCGCGATTCAACGCCTGGCGCGACGCGGTCGGCGACAGGTACTTCAAGCGGTCCGCCAGTGAACCTGGATGCGCGCCACGGCCAATGCTCTCGCCGTGGGTGTCGAACAGCACCACCTCGACGCCGGAAATACCGTGCGCTGCCAATGTTTGGCCGATCTTCAGGCGGAGCCGCTCGATCAGGTAGCTGGCGGCAAGCTGGCCGACATAGCGGCCGGAATCCGAATAGCCGAACTGCAGCGCCAACCGCTTCGTCGTCTGCAGGTAGGCGCGATAATGCGGACTGCGCAGCGCCTCCTCGAGCACCGTCGCGCCCTGCTCCAGCGCATCGGCGGTTTCAAACAGCGGGCTGATCTCGATGTGCCGCTCCATGCCGAACAGCTTCGCGAGCCACAGCGCCGCGAGCAGCGTGTAGCCGGTCTCGGTCTCGGCGATCAGGAAACGAATCGGCACCGAGCCATCGACGTGCTTGATGATCTGCGCCACCGTCATCATCAGCCGGACCGCGGAAGCCTGCTCGGCCAGCAGCGCGCCGAAATCCACCGCGACCGGCTTCACCGTATCGAGCGCCGCATTCATCGCAGCGAACAGTGCGCGGCGATGTGCGGGGTCCTCCGGCGCATCGGCGATGCCCAGCCGCTGGCGTACCGCGTTATGGATCTGCGCCGCGTTCAGGCGGGTATGCGTATGCGCCAGCGCAAGTCCGTGCGAGACCAGTCCAGCCCGTGCCGCGCAGAGCGCCAGCCGTGCGTCATCATCGGGCGCCGCGGAGAGCGCCTGCGCGAACAATGGCAGCAGCGGCTGCGGCGAGGTCAATGCCTGATCACGACGCCCCACCAGGGCCTGTGCGAATGCCGCAACACGCGCCGGATCGGGCGCATCCGGACACAGCGCAAGCTGCGAGGAAACCACCTCGCGTGCCGCTGAGATCCGCTCCGCCAGCGGGGCCGCCGCCGGTTGCACACTCACCTGAGCGTGCAGCCGCGCCAGTTGCCGACGCTTCATCTCCAGCCGCAGCCGCAGCGTATCCCACCAGCCGATATCCGTGCGCCCGTCGGTGTCGTAGCCCACCCAACTCGACAGGATCACCGGACTTGGATCGAGTTCCATCCAGCGATCCGGCCAGGCACTTCGCGCAACCGTCAGCAGCGCGGTATTGAATTGATCGACCGCATCCCGCCCGCGCGCGATGGCTGCAGCGGCCTGGGCAAATTCGTCCTCGAGCGTAATCGGCGGTGGGCGGTGCGAGCCCGGCGCAGCTTCCGGCCGACCACTGGCCGTCTCCACCAGCGCCTGCGCCACTTCGGTCGGCAGCGCGAATGTCGGATGCGCGGTGAACACCGCGGCGAAGCGCGCACGCTCGACCAATGCACGATACTCCGCCCAACGCACCGGGCTGTCATCGGGATCGGGCCGCAGCAACCGCTGCGCCAGATCGAGCAGCACCGCGGTATGGGCAGCATTATCACTACCGCCGACATAGTCCGCGATGCGGCCCGCACGATCGGCGAACGCCTGATCGCGCAAGTGAGTGATCAGTGCACCGATCGCCGCATCGTCCAGTTTTCCGGCATCCATGCGCCGGCTGATCGCCAGTGCCACGAGCAGGACGGGATTGCCGAACGGGTCTTCCTCGGCACGAGCGCCGACGCGTGCGGTCA
>DATAPW010000188.1:0-7139 GCA_036265005.1 Acetobacteraceae bacterium
GACATGATCAACAAGGCCTACAGCAAGGCGCTGCACCAGATGTCGGTGCATCAGGTCATCGCCGAGAAGGGCGCGGTGTCCGACGTCGACAAGGCGCGGCGCGAGGTGGCCAAGCCGGACGGCTATGTCGAGATCATGCCGGGCCTGAAGTTTGAGATCCAAGACGGCGCCAACAATGCGAGCGGTCAAATGGCGCTGCTCGCGCACGCCACGCAGGAGATGCAGCTCAGCGGCCCGAACGCGGCGATGTCGGGCACCGACCCACGCGAGCTGAGCGGACGCGCGATCCTGGCGCAGCAGGCCGGCGGCGCGACCCAGAACGAACCACTGGCTGACGGGCTGCGCATGTGGGCGCGCCGGGTCTACGAGATGTGCTGGATGGCGGCACGGGAATACTGGACCGCCGGCAAATGGGTGCGCGTTACCGACGCCCTGCAGGACACGCGCTGGGTCGGCATTAACCGTCAGGTCACGCTGATGGACGAGCTGGCGCAGATGCCCACCGAGCAGCGCGCGATGGTCATGCAGCGCATGCAGCCGCCGCTGCAGCCCGGCGATCCGCGCCTCGAGCAGGTGATCCGCGTCGAGAACGACATCACCGACCTCGACGTCGACATCACCGTCGCCGAGGGCCAGGACGTGCCGACGCTGGCGGCGGAGAACTTCCAGACGCTGGTGCAGCTCGCCGGCATGCAGCCTGGGCTGATCCCGGGCGATGTGCTGATCGCCGCGTCGAGCCTGCGCAACAAGGACGACCTGCTGGCGCGCATGAAGGCGCACATGGCGCAGCAGCAGCAGGCGCAGCAACAGGCTGGGCAGGTCACGCAACAGACTCAGCAGGTGAAGAACACCGAGACCCAGTCCAAGGCGAACGCGAACAACGCGCTGGCGGCCGAGCGGCAGCACAACATTGTCCAAGGCGCGCACGAGATGAACATGGACCTCAACACGCCGCCGGACACCGGGACGCCGACGCAGGGGCCGCAGCCGCCGACGGTCGACCAGATGAGCCCCGACATGGCGCTCGCCCACCAGATGGCCGACCTGGCGCAGAAGCACGCCACTGTCGCCAAGACGCACGCCGACGCGGCATTGACCGCGGCGAAGGCCGGGCAGGTGCCGCACCAGAACGTGGCGACCGCAGCCGGCACGCTCAACACGCTGCACCAGGCTGCCAACCAGATGGTGACCACCGATAGGCTGGCGCGGACGCCGATCCCGCAGCCAGCGCCGCCGGCGGGGCCGTGACGCCATGAGCGGCACCAACCAGCTCTTCGACCCGCTGCGCATTCAGGCGCCGGAGCCAGATCCTGGGCAGGTCTCGCTGGCCGATGCGTGGAGCGCGAATACCAAGGCGCTCGGCGACTACCTCAAGCCGGACCCCGGGCCGAACCCCGGCCAGGTCTCGCTGGCCGATGCCTGGTCGGCGAACACCAAGCTGCTGACGGACTACCTCGCGCGCCAGCAGCAGGAGGCGCAGGACCAGGGGCTATGGACCGGCGGCCAGGTGTGGGAAGGCGGCCACCCGACCGCCAACGGCGTCGTGGACGCAGCCGGGCAGACGGCGCAGGGCGTGCTGATGGGCACCACGGCGCCCGGCGAGCCGCCGCTGCCAGCGCCACGCCCCACCGTGCCTGACATCGGTGCTGACGCGCCTGGCGTGGCGCCTCGTGTGTCGACCCGCATCCCGTGGGCGAAGAGTGTGACGAGCGGCCCCGACGCGATCGACCCGCACACGATGCCGCCGGATCTGCAGATCGACCTCGCCGCACACGCAGCGGGCGAGGACGCGCACTACAACAACGCGATGGAGATGCGCGACTTCCCTGATCTGCCGGTGAAGGGATTACGCAATCCCGACAACATCATTGCCGCGGCCACCGACCACATGGCCGACAATCTGGTGTATCTGCACAACCAGATGGTGGAGCAGTTCGGCCAGCCGATGGTCGACCGCGCCTCGGGTTGGTATCCCGGCGCCAACCGGATCGCCAATAATAACGCCGATCAATACGGCTATCAGCCGCAGCAGACCGCGGCGATGTATGCCAATTTGAGCCCACAGAAAGATTGGTTTCAGAACGTCTCGCTGGGCAACCGGATGATCGACATCGTCAACACCAAGGCCGACCAGCCGACCACGCCGCAGATGATGAGCTGGGCCAGGGACTACCTCGGCCAGGTGGCGGAGGATGCGGACACGCCGACGAAGCAGGCTGCTCTGGGTAACTTGCAGATGTCGGTGGCTGGCATGCGCAACCGCTCGCTGAGCGAGATCAACGATCCCGACACCCGCGCGCTGTGGGTGCGCGCCTACGACGAGGCGCATAATCCGAGGGACTACCCGGTGGTGACGCCGGAGGGCGACTACGGCGACACGGTGACGAACCAAGACGGCACGCCACGCCAGGTCGCCTGGGGCTCGTTCTCCGAGATCAAGAAGGCGATGGGGGCACTGGAAGGCCCCGGCGACATGCCGAGCCTCTCGCGTGGCCTCGGTGCCAACCACAAGGTGCGCAGCTTCTACAACAACATTGCCGACCCCGACGCGCCCAATGGCGACGTGACGATCGACACGCACGCGATTGCTGCCGCTCACCTGCGCCCGCTGTCGGGTAACGATTTTCCGGTGCAGATGGGCCTCGGCCTGAAGGGCTCGTCTAATTCGCTCACCGGCAGCAAGGGCACTTACGGTGTCTATGCCGACGCCTACCGCCAGGCGGCCGACCGGCTGGGACTGTTGCCGCGGCAACTGCAGTCGATCACCTGGGAGGGCATCCGCGGGATGTTTTCCCCCGATCAGAAGCGGGATAACCAGTTCTGGAATGATAACTACGACATCTGGTCGCGGTTCAAACGCGGCGACATTGATGCAGACACGGCACGAGCGCTTGTGCTACAACACGCGGGCGGGATCAATCCGCCGCAGTGGCATCAGTTGCCTGGACCGCAGATACCGCCTGGAGCACCGACCGAATGATGGACCCCGACAAGGCGGTGCCGCGCGAGAAGGCCGAGGAGGCGCTCGCTGCCGAGCACTGTCCGACCCTGGAGAGCATGCTGAAGAAGGGCCTGCCGCTGACCCGCAGCGTCTGGCTGCAGCAGGCGTGGGGCGCGGATAAGCATAAGCCGGTGCCCTGGAGCACCGAGCACGAGCTGGAGGTGCCGGAGTGCTTCCGCGACCATGACGCGGTGAAGACCCGCACCCGCTAGCCTTCCGCCACCAGGCGGCATGATCAGGCCGGCCCCGCGTTTCACGGCCTGATCAAGCAGGCATCCGCGTCTCCTGCTGCCAAACAAAGGGGCGTGGACAGGGGCGGTCTCGGCGTTCGCGCGCCGAGGCCCCCCGCTAATTCCGCCGCGGCGCATCTCATCCGCCGCCGGCGCAATTCCCGAGGACACCATGGACAACACCCAGCTCGACGGCTTCCTGGCATCAGGGAGCCAGCCAGGAGACGCGCCGCCTGCGCAGCCCGCACAGCCGGCCGATCCGGCGCCAGCACCGGAACCATCGCCCAAGCCCGGCACGCCGCCCAGCACCCCGGCCAAGCCCGAGGCGGCACCGAAGAAGCCCGAGCCGGACGAGGACGAGGGGCTGGCGCAGCACGTCCAGGGCGGCGACAACCGCACCGTGCCGTTCTCCGCCCTCGAGAAGGTGCGCAACGACTGGAAGAGCAAGGCGGCCGCGCACGAAGCCCGCGCTGAGCTGCTCGCGCGCCAGCTCGAGGAGGCCAAGCGACCACCACCGCCGCCGCCGCCTGCGCCGCAGCCGATGTTCGCCGCGCCGCCCGACTTCCAGGCGGACCCGAACGGCTGGGCGACCACCTTCGCGCAGAACCAGCAACGCGCGCTGCTCAATGAGCGGCTGAACGTCTCCGAGATCTACGCGCGGGATAAGATCGGCGACGACCTCGACAAGTACGTCACCGAGTTCAAGGCAGCGGCCGAGCGCGAGCCGACGCTGTGGGGCAAGCTGTATTCACAGCCTGGCCCGTATCAGTGGCTGATCAAAGAGGTCGACCGCATGCGCCAGCGCGCCGAGATCGGCGACGACCCGGTGGCGTTCCGCGCCCGCGTGATCGCCGAGGAGCGTGCCAAATGGGAGGCGGAGACGCAGGGCCAGCCTGCGCAGGGCAACGGCAACGGGCGCACATCGCCCGCTGCCGGTCTGCCACCATCGCTCGCCAACGCACGCAGCGTGGCAGGGAGGACCACGACGACGTTCACCGGGCCGCCATCGTTCGACGACATCTTGCGTAGGCCAGACAAGCGGGCACGCTAGTCGTGTCGGGCGAATTCGCCATGCAGGCGATGTGCTGCGGCGATGCGGGCGCCCTTAGCCTCCAGCAACGTGGCGAACTGGCCGATGTGATGCTTCTTGCCGTTCACCCAGATCTCAGCAACCCACGCCGAGCGGCGCTTGTCATACCAGACACCTTTGATGCCGCTGGTGTTGTCCGGTCTGAGTCTGGCGTTCATCTTCTGATTTGAACTGGTAGCGAGCCGGAGATTGGCCCAGCGATTGTCGGATGGGTCGCCGTTGATGTGATCGATCTCGCCCTCGGGCCACCTGCCATGCACATACAGCCACACAAGGCGATGCGCGCGGTATAGGCGATAGTCGATGCGGATGACGATGTAGCCGAGGTCTTTGCGAGCGCCGGCACGTCGCCCGGCCCATGTGTTCATCTTCCCGCCTTTCTTGCGCGGCTTCCAGATGAACATCCCGGTGTCCGGCTCATAGTCGAGCGCCGCGCGGAGTTGGCGAGCCGTCAGGCCGCTGTCTATGAATGGCTTAGCCATATCGGGCATTCACCTTGCTCGTTGTGGTCAGAGGTCCGGCCGCTGTTTGCGCAGCGCCGGGCCTCGCTAAAACCTACCGCACATTCCCGCCGCCGGGGAACTAATCGGGCGTCCCGCCTCTGCCACTGGGCGTCATCAGTGGCTCGCTGCCGCCGAGCGTAATCGGGCGTCATGCTGCCGCCGGGCTCCATCGGGCGTTGCTGACAATACAGTGAAGTATAGCGCAACCCCGATGGAGTAATGGCCCATGGCCGACATGAATGTGACGCCTGCCAGACAAGGTTTGACGCCTCTAATCTGGGACAGTGACTTCTTTTCCGAGTACGTGAGGAAAAATCAATTTGCGAAATATATGGGAACCAGCACAGGTTCACTTATACAGGTCCGCGAGGACTTGACAAGGAAGCCTGGCGATACTGTGGTGTTCCCCGCCATGCGGAGGCTGGTTGGCGCGGGAGTTACTGGAAATACGATACTCGAGGGCAACGAGGAAATCCTCAACCTCCGCAGCTTGAACCTCGTGGTGTCGGCATTCCGGCACGCCGTCGCGGTCAGCGACTGGGACGAGCAGAAATCCGTCGTCGATCTGCGTGACGCAGCGCGCGAGGCGCTGATGACCTGGGAACTCGAGAAGATGCGCGCCGACATCATCACCTCGCTCGGTGCGATGACCGCCGACGGCAACGTGCAGGTGAGCTACGGCGCGGCCACCGCAGCACAGCGCAACACATGGATGGTCAACAACGCCGACCGCGTGCTGTTCGGTCACCAGAAAGCCAACGCCGTCTCCGGCGTCATGGCCACCGCGCTGCTCACCCTGGCATCGCCTGGCGACCGCATGACCGCGGCGATCCTCACCCTGGCCAAGCGCATGGCGAAGCTGGCCAATCCGCGCATTCGGCCGATCACGGTGAACGACGACGAGGAATGGTTCGTCGTGTTCATGCCGAGCCTGGTGTTCCGCGATCTGCTGCTCGACACCATGATCACCAACGCCCTGCAATACGGCTGGAACCGCGGCAGCGACAACCCGCTGTTCACCGGCGGTGACATCCTGTTCGACGGGCTGATCATCCGCGAGATCCCCGAGCTGGGTGTCATCTCCGGCGCTGGCGCCGGCGGCATCGATGTCGCTGCATCGTTCATGTGCGGCGCGCAGGCCCTCGGCTGCGCCTGGGCACAGCGGATGAAGTCAACCACCAACACGCGCGACTATGGGTTCATGCACGGCGTTGGCATTCAGGAGATCCGCGGCATCGGCAAACTGCGCTTCGGCACTGATCCCACCACCGATACGACGGCGCCGAAGGACAACGGGATCATGACCATCTTCACCACCGCCGTCGCCGACGCATAAACCACTGACGCGCGATCGGGTTGCTCTGATCGCGCGCATCTCCCGAAGGAGACACCTATGGCAAACCAAGATCATCCCAACACGCACCAGGCCGAGGCCAAGGCGCCCCCAGCCCCGAAGCCAGACCCGAAGGCTGTCGCTGCTGCGAAGGAGGCGCAGGCGGCCGGCAGCATCGGCGCGCAGGTCATCCTCGACTTCAACGGCGATGGCTCGCTCGGCGCCCGCGGCGGCCTGTCCTCGATCATCGAGGAGAACACCGCCGGCCGCGACGCGCACTACATCGCGCTCGGGCTCAACCCGCTCGCGCCCTCCGGGCCGCCACCCTCGATGGAGCAGCGCAAGGCGCATCAGGCGGCAGCCGAAGCCCAGGCCAAGGTGGACGCGGCACACGCAACGCCGGGCTCCGGCGCGGCCTCGCGCGTGTCCAGCCTCGCCGCCGGCCTGATCACCGAGCCGGCCGACGTGCCGGTCGCGCCGCCCGAGCCGCCCGCGTCGACCAGAGGCGGATCACACTGATCGGGAGCGCGTGGCATGACGGTCAGCGTCTCGACCATCGGGCAGCAGGCGCTCCGTCGCCTCGGCATCCGCGTCGTGCCGCTCGATGATTCGCCCACGCTGACGGAGATGGTGCCGGCGGCAACGATCGCCACCGCAGCACTCGTTGAGCTGGGCGTCATCGCGTCGGACGAAACACCGTCCGCGTCCGATCAGGCGCTGATGGTGGACAAGGTGGCCTCAGTGCATGCGGCACTCGATGCGCAAGGCGTGGTGTGGTGGGACAGCACCGCCATGCCACGCGCGTTCGTCGAGGAATACACCAAGCTGGCGGCAGCGCAGGCCGCCAGTAGCTTCGGCAAGGCGTCGGACCCGCAGGTCGTGGCGCTGCTCGAGGCCCGCGTGCGCAAGGGTGCCATGGTGCTGTCGGCCGACGACAACGCCAATCAGGCGGTGATGTCGGTGCATCAGGATCTGACGATGC
>DATAPW010000189.1:0-9236 GCA_036265005.1 Acetobacteraceae bacterium
GCGCGTGTCCCGGCGAGCGAAAGACGGTTGTGCGGTTGAGCCATGGACGAGTGGCCGGAACAGTAGTCTCTCCCCGGGCGGCAGCAACACCGCATATTCGATCATCTGTCCCTCTGTAACAAGTGGACCGCCCGACCGAACAACCCGCGGGTCCTCGGCGCGCGATCTGAGGCGACTGGCCAGAGCTTGCGATCCGGCTGACCCACGGCGTCGGTCCGATTCGCAGATATTCGATCGGCGCGGCGCTGCTCGACAAGAAGGACCCTTCGAAAGTCATTGCGCGATCCTGCGAACCGCTGGTCAGGCCGGCGCCATCCGAGCGTGAGGGCTATGTCCCCAATGTCGTCTACACCTGCGGCATGATGCGGCACAAAGACATGATTATTTTGCCTTATGCCGTCTCCGATACATTTTCGAATTTCGCGACGATCGAGATCGCGGCGTTGTTGCGGTCGATGGAATGTTAATCGCCCTATGAGCAACATGGCGTAGCGCGTTTCGCTTGGCGGCGCGGTGCCCTCCTATCGGCGCGCTATCCTCTCCCGCAGACACTCGGGTTTATACCGCCAAGCCTGCGCTTGAAGCACTCCGCCGTCGCCTTAATCAACGCGTCCGAACTCCGCCTCGTACGCGCCGCTGCTCATCGTCGAACCGTCCCAGCCCCCAGCCTCCCCCGCGGCACCGAAAGCAGCAGCGCCACCAGCAGCGCCCCCGTCGTCGCCATCTGGCCGATCCCGAACGCATGGGCATATGCATCCCGCCCGAACCCGTGCCCAAGCACGCCGAAGAACAGGCTGCCGATCGCCGCCACGCTGATCGCCGCACCGATCTGCAGCGCCGAAGTCAGCACTCCCGCGGCCACCCCCGCCTGGTGCGGCGCCACATCGCCCAAGGTCGTGTTGAACAGCCGCGGATAGGCGATGCCCTGCCCGAACCCGGCCAGCAGCACGGTCAGCACCACCGGCCAGCCGTCGAACCCGGCGACGATCACCGCCGCCACCGCGCCATAGCCGGTCACTTGGATCGCCATGCCAATGGTCAGCAACCAGGGACGGAACCGCGCCGGCAGCGGCCCGGTCACCAGCGGCCCGACGAACAGGCCAATCCCGTAGGGCAGGATCGCCAGCCCGGTATGCAGCGGGTCGGTGCCGAACCCCTCCTGCTCGTAGATGCTGAACAGCACGTAGAATGAGGTGGTGAAGAAGAACAACGTCCCCACCAGCACGCCGCGCCGGAAGCTCGGGATCGCCGCCAGTGCCAGGTCCAGCAGCGGACTGCCGCCGTGCGCGGTCAGCCGCGCCTCGTACCACAGGAACGCCGCGGCCAGCACCGGCACCGAGGCGAGCATCACGAAGGTCCAGGCTGGCCAGCCCTGCTGGCGGCCCTCGGACAGCGGCAGTACCAGGCAGGCCAGCGCCAGCGACACCAGCGCCGCCCCGCCGATGTCCAGCCGCTGGCGGCGGCTGGCGCTGGTTTCCGGCACCAGGAACCACGCGGCCAGCATCACCGGGATGCCGATCGGCAGCTTCGACAGGAACACCGTTCGCCAGCCGAGATCGAACGGGCTCCACTCCACCAGCGCGCCGCCGGCGAACTGGCCGATCGAGGAAGCCAGGCCCATCATCACGCCATACAGACTGAGCGCCTTGGCGAGTTCTGCGTCGGTCGGGAACAGCGCGCGCACCGAGCCCAGCACCTGCGGCGCCATCATCGCCGCCGCCACGCCCTGCAGGATACGGCCGATCACCAGTTGCAACGGCGTGATGGCAAGTCCGCACAGCGTGTTGGTGGCGAGGAAGCCGACCATGCCGATCATAAACAGCCTCCGCCGGCCATACAGGTCGCCGAGGCGGCCGCCGGTGATCAGGAACACCGCGTAGCTGGCGGAGTAGCCCGACACGACCAACTGCACCTCGGCCGGGCTCGCGCCGATCGAGGTGTGGATGGAGGGCAGGCTGACGTTGACGATGAAGAAATCGACCGATGGCAACAGGCCACCGACCGCCAACACGTAGAACGCGAGCCAGCGCCCTGCGTGCGACAGGGTGCTGGGCGTCGATATGACTGACACGACGTTTCCCTGTCCCGCGGCAACGATACGGGTTCAGTAGCCGCGCGATGGGTATGCCACAAGGCCGGCAGTCAGCGTCCCAGCAATGCGGCCGTGGCGCGACCGGTTACACCGGCGGAACGCGGCTCCGCAGCACTGTCGGGTCCGACGCATTGGCGGCGAACAGGAACGCCTGGCGGTTCGCGGCATTGCGCCGCACCACGCTGGGGTTGCCCTCCGCGCTTATTGCGCAGTCGCCGGCGGCGGTCGTGAAGTCTCCCGCGGCAATGGCCTGGGCGAAGTGCGGGAATTTCCGACCAAAACCTGGGCCCAGCGCCCAGCCCATGGAGAGCAGCCCGAGCTGCGCATCGGCCGGCCAGGTGTCAAATTGCGCAAACCCGGCAAACGCCTTCAGAACGGTCTCGTCCCGGTCCAGTTTGGCCAGGATCAGGCGATCGATGTCGGCATCCTCCAGATGCAGCGTCGCGACTGCACGGGCGGCCTGCGCACCCTCGTGGGCCAGCGCCACGTTGGTCTTGATGCTGGTCCATTCGGCCTCGACGCCCGCCGGCGAAGCCCGCATGCCATCGGCGTCATGCCAGGTCAGCGCCAGTGCAGCCGGGACCGGATCGATCAGATTGCCCATCCCCGTCGTCACGAAGCCCTTGATGTCGAGGTACATCCAGGAGGTGAGTCCTTCCAGGGGCTCGTTGAACCGTCGCCAGGCGTTGCGGACCACAGCTTGCATCGAAGTTGCTCCGGTTGACCAACACCATGGCCTGCTGCACTCCGCCCGGCTCGTTGCGCAACAGGAGCAGGCGGTCTTAGGCGCCGTTATAAGCAAAGCGCAACAGAATCCGTTGGCCAGCGACCCCCATCACCGAATGCCGAGGGCCGCCTATAATGCGGTCGGACATGAGCGACGATCCGGCAGGCCATTACGCAAGGCTCGAGGTTGATCCGACGGCATCGCAGGAAGCGATCGCGGCCGCGTACCGCCGTAAGGCCCGGGAACTTCATCCCGACGTTGCGGGTACCGGAGATACCGACGCCTTCATGCGCATGAAGGCGTCCTATGATGTGCTGAGCGACGCCGGGCGTCGCGCCGCCTACGACCGTGCTGCCGCCGGCGCCGCGGCATCGTCGGCGGCCGACCCTGCCGTGGCGGAACCGGTGGTTCGTGGTCCACGGTTCTCCGATCTGCCGATCGCGCTCTGGGCCGGTCTCGGCGGGGTGTTCTGCATTGCGGCGATGATGGCGGCGGTGCAGTTGACCCGGCCGTTGCCGCCAGCGCCGCCGCCGGTGGCACGGCCGTTCGCGCCTTCGGTGCCGCCCGCCGATCCGGCCATCCCGGCATCGCCGCCCGCCAGTGCGCCGGTTGCCGGCATGACGACGCATTACGTGATCCCGTCGAGCGGCCCCACGGTGCTGTGGCGGCGTGATGCGATGCGCGACGTCTATCTGCCGGCTGGCCAGTTGGTCGCCTTCAGCCCGGTGCAGTTGATCAGCCTGGTTCAGCAGCATGGGCTGGTGGAGATCCGCCTGGCCGACGGCGGCAGTGGCTTCGTCGATGCCGGCCGGCTCACGCCCGGCGATGGGCTCGCGGCGCATCGCGCCTATTGCGCCTATAACGCCGGCCTCGCGCCGGAGAATGGCGAGGTGCTGGCCCGCCGGGGCGTCGGCGCCGCGCGCCTGGAGGTTGCCAATCGCAGCGGCCAGCCCACCGTGGTGAAATTGCGCGATGCGTCGGGGGCGGCGGCGGTCGCGGTGTTCGTGGCGCCCGGCGCAACCGCCATCGTGACCGACCTGCCTGACGGCAGCTATCGGCCGGAATTCGCCATCGGCGAGCTATGGAGTCGTGCCTGCCACGACTTCGCCGCCGGCATGCGGGCCCAGCAGCTTGCCGAGTACGCATCGCCCGCCGCGCTGTCGCCGCTGGTCATCCCGCCAGACCTTTCCGTATCCCCCGCGGCGGTGGATATTCCCGATGCGGCGTTCGAACGCGAATAAGGGGTCGGCCGATGGCGATTACGCTCCAGGAATCGTTGCGCGGCCTGTTTTACGCGCCGTTCTATGTGGCGCTGGCGCGTGATGCCTATGCGACCGAAGGGGTCGACGTGCGCTTCGTCAGTTCGCCGCGTCCCGGCGATGCGGCGAACAACGTCATGGACGGCGCGGTGGATGTCTGCTGGGGCGGCCCGATGCGGGTGATGCAGACCTACCAGCAGATGCCTGGCTGCGACCTGGTCAGCTTCGCCGAAGTGGTCACCCGCGATCCCTTCATGCTGGTCGGCCGCGAGCCGCGTCCCGGGTTCGCGCTGACCGATCTGCCCGGGCTGCGCGTGGCGACGGTCAGCGAGGTGCCGACACCGTGGATGTGCCTGCAGGAGGATCTGCGGCGCGCGGGGATCGCACCGTCACGTCTTACGCGCGTGGCGGATGGGACGATGGCGGAGAATGTCGCCGCGCTGCGTCGTGGGGACGTCGATGCGGTGCAGGTGTTCGAGCCATTTGCATCGGCCTTGCTGGCGGATGGCGCGGGGCATGTGTGGTACGCGCAGGCAAGCCGCGGACCGACGTCCTATACGACGTTCTATTCGCGACGCGGCCTGCTCGCTGCACGACGGGATGAATTGCGCCGCATGGTCCGTGCGATCTACCGCACGCAGCGATGGGTGGCGGATGCGTCGGGCGAAGCGATTGCCGAGGCGATCGCGCATTACTTCGCCGACGTGCCGCGCGCGGTACTCGGCGCGTCCTGTGCGCGATACCAGGCGTTGGGTATCTGGGGCCGCGATCCGCGAATGCCGCGCACCGGATATGAACGGCTGCGTGCCAGCCTGGTATCCGGCGGCTTCGTGTCGCCGGGGACGGAGTTCGCGGTAGCGGTGGACAACAGCCTGGCCAATGCAGTGGTGGCGGAATATGCGTAGGGCCTCGGGCCACGACATATTCAGCAATTCAGGGGAACAGCGATGCCGCATGCAATGAGCGATGACGGGGTGCGTCTGTACTACGAGGAGACCGGTTCTGGGACACCGGTCATTTTCGTGCATGAATACGCCGGCGACTACCGGAGCTGGGAGCCGCAGATGCGGCATTTCGGCCAGCGCTATCGCGCCATCGCCTACAATGCTCGCGGCTACCCGCCATCGGACGTACCGGAAGACGTGGCGAAGTATTCGCAGGCCCGCGCGGCCGACGACATAAGGTCCGTGCTCGATCACCTGAAGATCGACAAGGCGCACGTGGTCGGCTTGTCGATGGGTGGCTTCGCCACGCTGCATTACGGCTTCCGTCATCCGGCCCGCGCCTTGTCGCTGTGCGTCGCGGGCTGCGGCTACGGCGCTGAGAAAGGCCAGACTGAGCGGTTCCGCGCCGAGGCGGAGACCATCGCGGCATTCATCATCGAGCAGGGGATGGAGGTGTTCGCGGCAAAGTATGCCTACGGCCTGACGCGTGTGCAGTTCGAGAACAAGGACCCGCGCGGCTTCGACAAATTCAAGCGCATGCTGGCGGAGCATTCCGCCTTGGGTGCGCGCAACACGCAGCTTGGCGTGCAGCGGGAGCGGCCGTCGCTTTACGACCTGGTCGATCAGATGAAGGCGCTAACCCTGCCGACGCTGGTCCTGACCGGCGACGAGGACTGGCCTTGCCTGCAGCCCGGCCTGCTGATGAAGCAGACGATAGCCAGTGCGGCGCTGTCGGTCATGCCGAACTGCGGCCACGCGATCAACATCGAGGACCCGGACGAATTCAATCGCATCGTGGGTGCCTTCGTCACGCAGGTGGATGCCGGGCGGTGGCCGGCGCGTGATCCGCGTGCGGTGTCGGCGTCGATCACCGGCATGAAGTAGTCGTGACGTTCGGCGGAATGCGCCGTGCCGTTCCGCCCTACGCGTCGAAGATCGCTTCCGGCAGCAGTGCGGATACCACGTAGTTCGGCACGTCCACCACGTTCGAAATCCGCAGGTCCACCGCGACGCTGCAGATCACGTAGGCCTGCTGGCGGGAGAAGCCGCGTTCCTGCAGCAGTTCCATCATGTGGAGCACCGCGTTGCGGCAGGCGAGCGTGAGGTTCTCTGCCTCGATCTCGCCGGCCGCATTGATCGGCATGCCCATGACGCCGAGGAAACGTTCCGGCGCAGCGTAGCGCGGGTCGGTGAAATAGGTCGTCCGCGAGAACACCGGCGCGGTGAATTTCCTTCGGGTTGCGAGGCCCTTGTGCACCTTGAAGCGCACTACCGCGGTGGCGCCCATTTCGACGGCGGTGACGCAGACCTCGCCATCGCCCTGCGCGAAATGGCCGTCGCCAGTGGAGAACAGCGCGCCTTCCTTGAACACTGGAAGGTAGAGTTTCGCGCCTTTGGTCAGCTGCTTCACGTCGAAATTGCCGCCGTTCTCGCGCGGCGGCAGGGTGCGCAGGCCGGTCAGGCCGCACCGGCCCGCTGGTACGGCCCCGGAAGGGTCGGGCGGCAGCGCCATGCCGCCGCGGTCGATCACGCGCTGCTCGCGCGCGGTCCACGCGACAAGCTGTTCGGCTGCTGGCGCGACGGCGGAGACGCCCATGAATGGCGCGCCGGGTATCCGCACGCCGGGAAGCTGCGCCGACGTGGCCCAGTTGTCCTTGATCTGCCAGTGCACCAGGAACGGCTCGGTCATCACGTCGCGCAGGAAGCCGAGACCCGGCAAGATCGCACTGAATGCGGTGGGTTGCGGAATGATGTCGGTGAACTCTATCTCCAGGATGTCGCCCGGTTGTGCGCCTTTGACGAACACCGGGCCGGTCAGTGGATGCACCGCGCCGGCGTTGAGCGTCGCAATGTCGGCCACGGTCGTGGCCGGGGTGATCTGGCCGTCGAGCGCGTCGCGGGTCTCCAGGGCGATTTCCTCGCCTTCGCCGATTTCGGCAGCCGCGGCGATGTCCGGGTGGTAGCGATTGTGGCCGCAGTTCGGCTCCTGGCACAGCGGCTTGGCACGGTCGATGCGGATCGCTTGCATGGCGGGGCTCCCCTGCCGGTTCCGGCTTCGCAGCGAGAGTGCCGCGTCGGCGTCGCCAAGGCGAGAGGGCCCGGGCCAGGCTTTCCTTGGGCCGAGAGATGACACCGCAGCACGGAGTCTCTATCTGATCGGCTGAAGGCCGGCGCCGCCGCGCTGCTGACCACCGAAATTGGCCCCTGACCAGCGAAAATGACCGACACACCGCCCGACCACATCCGCAACTTCGCGATCATCGCGCATATCGACCATGGGAAATCGACCCTGGCCGACCGGCTGATCCAGGCCACCGGTGCGCTGACCGATCGCGAGATGACGAATCAGGTCCTCGACAATATGGACCTGGAGCGTGAGCGCGGCATCACCATCAAGGCGCAGACCGTCCGGCTGAGCTACCGGGCGAAGAACGGCCAAGTCTACGAATTGAACCTGATGGACACGCCGGGGCATGTCGATTTCGCCTACGAGGTCAGCCGCAGCCTGGCGGCCTGCGAGGGTTCGCTGCTGGTGGTGGACGCCAGCCAGGGGGTCGAGGCGCAGACGCTGGCCAACGTCTACCAGGCGATCGAGGCCAACCACGAGATCGTGCCGGTACTGAACAAGATCGACCTGCCGGCCGCCGAACCCGAGCGGGTGAAGCAGCAGATCGAGGACGTGATCGGCCTGGACGCCTCCGACGCGGTGGAGATCAGCGCCAAGACCGGCCTCAACATCGAGGGCGTGCTGGAGGCACTGGTGCATCGCCTGCCGGCGCCGAAGGGCGACGGCGCCGCTCCGCTGAAGGCGCTACTGGTCGATAGTTGGTATGACCAATATCTCGGCGTGGTGATCCTGGTCCGCGTCAAGGACGGCCGGCTGAAGCGCGGCCAGCGCATACGCATGATGTCCACCGGGGCGGTTCACCAGGTCGAGCAGGTGGGTATCTTCAGTCCGAAGATGATCCCGACCGACGACCTGGGACCCGGCGAAATCGGTTTCATCACCGCGGCGATCAAGACGGTGGCCGATTGCAACGTCGGCGACACGATCACCGACGACCGCACGCCGGCGAAGGAGCCGCTGCCCGGGTTCAAGCCGTCGATCCCGGTAGTGTGGTGCGGCCTGTATCCGGTGGATGCCGACGACTTCGAAAAGCTGCGCGAGTCGCTGGGCAAGCTGCGGCTGAACGACGCCAGCTTCCACTACGAGCCGGAGACCTCGGCCGCGCTGGGGTTCGGCTTCCGCTGCGGCTTCCTGGGGCTGCTGCACCTGGAGATCATCCAGGAGCGGCTGACCCGTGAGTTCGACCTGGACCTGATCGCCACGGCGCCATCGGTGGTGTATCGCGTGCATCGCACCAACGGCGAGGTGATGGAACTGCACAATCCGGTGGACATGCCGGACGGCAGCGTGATCGACCACATCGAGGAGCCGTGGATCCGCGCCACGATCATGGTGCCGGACGACTACCTCGGCGCGGTGCTGCAATTGTGCAACGAGCGGCGCGGCGAGCAGGCGGACCTGACCTATGTCGGCAACCGCGCCATGGCGGTGTATCGGCTGCCGCTGAACGAGGTGGTGTTCGACTTCTACGACCGGCTGAAGTCGGTGTCGCGCGGCTATGCCAGCTTCGACTACCAGATGGACAACTATGCCGAGGGCGACCTGGTGCGGATCTCCATCCTGGTGAACGGTGACCCGGTCGATGCGCTGTCGTTCATAGCCCATCGCGCGGTGGCGGAGCAGCGCGGCCGCGCGATCTGCGGCAAGCTGAAGGACCTGATCCCGCGGCAGTTGTTCAAGATCGCGGTGCAGGCGGCAATCGGCGGGCGGGTGATCGCGCGCGAGACGATCGGCGCGCTGTCGAAGGATGTGACCGCGAAGTGCTACGGCGGCGACATCACGCGCAAGCGCAAGCTGCTGGAGAAGCAGAAAGAGGGCAAGAAGCGAATGCGCCAGTTCGGCAAGGTGGAGATTCCGCAGTCGGCGTTCCTGGCCGCCCTGAAAATGGACGCCTGAGGGCGACGCTGCTAATGAGCGCCCAATGGAGGGATGGCCGAGCGGCTTAAGGCGCACGCTTGGAAAGCGTGTGTGCGTGAAAGCGTACCGTGGGTTCGAATCCCACTCCCTCCGCCAGACGGTGTCTTATCCTGTCTCCGCCCGTCCCCCGGTACATCATAACGGATTGAGGCGATGGGCAGAATCGCCT
>DATAPW010000190.1:0-3635 GCA_036265005.1 Acetobacteraceae bacterium
CATGTCGATCTTGTACCGTGCATCGAAAGCACGGTGCCCGATCTGGTGCTGTTCGTGGTGGTGCTGGTAGCAAGCGGGCGCGGTGTGGCGGTCCGGTGGCTTCAGTCCGACGCCGCCGCCGGTACCGATCCGGATGTGTGCCGCTTGCGAGGGCCGGTTGCGGCAGCCTGGCACGCAGCACGGCAGTGTTCGGATCCACGCCAGATGCTGCGGGTTGCGGTTCGGGTCGATCCTGGCGGGGCGCGTTGGCGACAACTCGCGCGGTGTGCGGTGCGCTTCTCGTTCGGTGCGAAAATCAGCCTGACACCTGGCGCATCGACTTGCGACCCCGAACAGCTTTGCGCCGCAGCTGCAGAACCGCTCGCGCCGTGCGAGCGGCGTGCGTCGTTGGATCACGCCAGCTTGGCGAGATTGACTGCTGCGGTGCCTAGTTGTGCAAGAGTGAGGCCCGGCGGCGACTTTCCGGATGCGGAAAGCCAAGTCTGTGAAACGCCGGTGTCGGCCGCGACCGCATAGGCTTGAATGAATGCGGTCGTCACAGGGACTTCCTCGCCCCAGGTGATGACATAGAAATTGCCGTCGATGTCGAAGCGACCGGAGGGGGCAAAGTGCATGCCCCAACCTCCCGGCTGGCCGTCAGGACTGTCCACACCGGACGCGGGCACGTCCCATTTGTCCGCATACATGGCGGACTTCGGCAGAGCGAAGCTGAACCCGACTGCACCGAGCCAGTCGATCGCGCACTGTAACTCGGCCGTGTTCTTGTGATCGACCGTGACATGCGGCCAGAGCACGTCGGGCGACTGCAATCCGAGGTCGAGGCCATGCTGCGCCCACCAGGCCATCGCTGTCGGCACATCGGTGCCGTTGTCGCTCGCGGGGACGCTTTGGGAGAACCCGGTCAATGCGCTGTAGAGACTGAGCACTGCGTCGGCCTGTGGCGTCCACGTGGACTTCCATGCGTTCGCCATGCGGATCTGCGCCATGCGGAACATGCCCGCCTCGACGCAGCAGCCGAACCGGTTATTGGCGAGATCGCCGGATAGGTTCGCTGCGGCGTGATAGTTCACGTTCTGAGTGGGCAGCTTGATTGCGTCGGCTGCCACGATGTCGCGCAGACGGCTGGCATTCAGCCGGGCAGCCATGTGCACCAGGCCGAGGGTCTTATTGGAGAAATCGAACACTGTGGGGTGGCTCCGGAGACTGTTCAGCCGAAAGCCGCCGGCGCTTGTGACGCCGGCGGTTATCAGGTCGAGCCGATCAGTGGCTCACAGGGATCGGGATCGGGCCATTGACGATGCCCGCACCAGTGACCAGCGATGCAGTGGTTGTCGGCGCCACCGGGACGGTGATGCTGGACAAGCCGGCAATCAGCGCGTTCACGAGTGTGAAGCCGCCGTCGAGCGCCAGTTGTGTTGTCGCTGGCAGCGGCAGGATTGCCACGACACCCTCAGCTGCCTGCACGAATGCAGTGGCTGCCTGAGCGACGGTCACGCCGCTCGCTGGCAGGGCGATGAAAGCCGCCTCGGCTGCACCGAGGGACTTCAGGGCCGTTGTCAGTTGCGGCTGGACATTTGCCGGCAAGGTCGCGATGAGGTTCGCGCCTTCCTGATTGAGAGCGTTCATAATCGTCGTGGCTTCGGCCTGGGCGGCGGCGAGTGATACGGTGACTGTGGTTGTCCCGTTCGAATTGGTCGTCGTGGTACAGGCGGCGAAGGCGACAAGCGCGGCCAGAGCCGCGCAAGCCAGTACGGCGCGTAACTTCATGTTTGAGTTCTTTCCAGTTGGTTCGGAGATCATCCGGCGCGTGGCGCCGGGCAGCAGGCAGCGTCAGCCAGCCTTTGCCGGCGCTGGCGCGGGCGCTGGAGCGGGAGCAGGCGGGTTGCCTGCACCCTGCACAGGTGCGGTCGTCAGTGCCGGCATCGCGGCCGGTAGGGGTGCCGCATTTTCCGTCTGTTGGGGGACAATCGAATGATGGCGGGCGACCAGACCGCCCAAGCGTGCCTCGACCATGCGCTCCACCTGATCGGGCGAGATGCCGAGCTTCTTCAAAGTGTCCGGCACCGAGGCGAGCACGTGGTTCACGCCCTGCGCGACCGCCGCGTTCTTGATCGAGACGTGGGCCAGCGTGGCGCCTTGGCCGGCCATGAAGCCGTATGCCGCCTCTGCACCCTTGTCGCAGGCCTGAGTGATCACCGCGACCTGCGACTCAGTCAGGCGGACCTTCAGAAGCTTCTGCAACAGCAGTACGCCATAGGGGACCGCTGCCGTCATTGCGGCGAGCGCAAGCGGAGCCAGGGCCTGCATGACAGGCCCGAAGTCGACAGTCATCAGTTTCTCCGGGGTTGTGCGGCTATGCCGCTGCGAGAGTCTTCGTCGTCACCTGGAACACGCGGCGCATCCAGCCGAGGCCGAATTCCTGCACGCCCTGCGAAAGCGCATATCGATATGCACGTTGCGCACCGATTTCGGTGACGATGCTGCTCGGGTCGTTGCTGTATCGCTGTGCGGCCGCGACCGTCTGAGGTCCGATGGTGCCGTCGGCGTCGACGCCCAGGGCGTCTTGCAGGATCTCAGCCGCCGCTTGGGGGCCTTGGTTTACTGCACAGTCGAAAACCGCCTCGGCAATCGGTCCTGGCATCTCGTCGCCGGCGATCTTGTTCCAGTACTTCGCACGATAGATGGCTTTGGCGGCGTCGAGGGTCAGGTTTGCGATGTCCAGCGTCGGGAATGCTGCGGCCGAGATGCCATACTTCGTGCCACGCAACTTACCCTGCCCGATCGCTCCGCCGGTCCAGTTGCCTCGGTCGCGGGGGTCGTCGGCGTAGCCGCCCTCGAGGCCGACCACATTGGCAAATGCAGTGTCAAAGGTCGTCGTCATATATGGTGCATGAGCATCGCGAGCATGCCGGCAATGAGCGCGCATACGATGCCGGTCAGTGCGTTGATGATGACGTTCTTGCGCTCTGAGGATTGGGTCGCCCACTGAGGCATCGACTGCAGGGCGCCAGTGGTGACTTTGTTGAGCGTGTCACGAAGCTCGGTCATCCTGTCATCCACCTTCTCGCCGAGTTGGCCCAGGCTGGCCCGCAGCTCTCCGATGGCGTTGTCGAGGCGCTGGATCTGTGCGTCGGCCGACTGCTTCAAGATCGCCACCTCCCGTTCGAGCACCAGCATGCGTGCAACGATGTTGCTTTCGTCCATGGTCTTTCCCTATCAGGTCGAGGCTGTGGGGTGGGGTGGGTTGGGTCAGAGGGCCTGAATAGGCAGCGGAATTGTCCAGTTCCCCTTGCGGTTCGACTGGTAGGTGACGCTGCATCGCAATCCATAGACGATGCCAGGCGTGCCCGAGGGCAAGCACGTGACCTGCACTTGCAGGCCGTTCACTCCAGCCGGACCAGCGAGCATCAGATCGCTCGGCGTGACCGACACCGTGGCCGAGGCAATCGGATCGCCTGGATTGGCGTGCTGCGACCAGTCGAAGGTGAATGTCTCCTCGTCGCTCGGATCCATTGGATCGAACGCGGGCGGGTCGGGCATGGCGCCCATCGCTTCTTCCTCTGCAGATGGGATGACGACGGTGCGGGCGACCTTTGGCAGCAGCACAGTGTTGCCGCCCTCGATCCACATGGTCG
>DATAPW010000191.1:0-1894 GCA_036265005.1 Acetobacteraceae bacterium
TCTAGCGTGGGTTTGGCCAGCAGCTTCACATAACCGGAACCCCCGCCCGGGGGCCTAACGGGAGGTACTATGGGCCGTCGCTACCGAGCACTCGGCGCTAGGGGTCGCCTCGACGCTTAACGCCACCTCCATGGGTCATTAGGAGCCTAAAAGTGGGGGTCTGGACAGAGCACCGGCCAGGAGTGTAGCGCGGGCGGCTGAAGGCTCCTGTACGTGCTCCTAGACCACATGTCCGCCTGAGGACGGGGCGACCCGTCTCACAGTATGCAGGAATCGAGGGTTGCGCCGGATAGGCCGGTGCCGAGCCTCATGCATAGGAGACGGGTCATGGACCAGCTTATCACCTACGTCGGCCTGGATGTGCACAAGGAGACGATTGCGGTTGCACTTGCCGAGGCAGGCAAGCGGAGTGAGGTACGCGAGTATGGCAAGATCGCGAACACTCCGGCTGCTCTGAAGGCGCTGGCTACGAAGTTAGCTCGCGGCGGGCACGATTTGCGGTTCTGCTATGAGGCGGGGCCTTGCGGCTACGGCATTCAGCGACAATTGAGCGCGGCGGGGCACGGATGCGTCGTCGTCGCGCCATCGCTGATTCCGCGCAAGCCCGGTGAACGGATCAAGACCGACCGCCGGGATGCGAACAACCTGGCCAAGCTACACCGGGCCGGTGAGCTGACACCGGTCTGGGTTCCGGATCAGGCTCATGAGGCAATCCGTGACCTGGTGCGTGCGCGGTTGGCGGCGGTGCGTACGCTGCGTCAGGCCCGCCAGCAGCTGTCCGGCTTCCTGCTGCGCCACGGCCATCACTACAACCGGCCAACTTGGACGCTGATGCACCGGCGTTGGCTGGCGGGATTGCGGTTCGAGCATGCGGTGCATCACATCGTGCTGGAAGACTGTATCGCGGCTGTCGAGGCAGCCACGGCACGGCGCGACCGTCTGGAAGCGCATATCGAGGCGGCGCTGGCGGACTGGTCGCTCGCCCCGGTGGTGCGCGCGCTGCAAGCGCTTCGCGGCATCGCGCTGGTGGTGGCGGCGACCCTGGTGGCTGAACTCGGTGACATCACCCGCTTTGGCAATGCACGCCAGTTGATGGCCTATCTCGGCCTGGTACCGTCCGAGCATTCCAGCGGTGGCACGCGGCGCCAGGGTGGCATCACCAAGGCCGGGAACGGTGCGGCGCGGCGGATGCTGATCGAGGCCGCCTGGAGCTATCGGTTTCCGGCTCGGATCAGCCGAGAGCAAGTGCTGAGACAGGAGGCCCTGGCCAAGCCAATCCGCGACACGGCCTGGAAGGCGCAGGAACGGCTGTGTCGACGGTATCGCAAACTCGCCCGAGCCGGGAAGCCGCCGACCGTGGTCAGCGCCGCGATCGCGCGCGAGTTGGCTGGGTTCGTTTGGGCCATCGCCAAACAGGCGCAGCCCACCGGCACGTGATGTGCTCAGGCTGAAGCTGCACACAACGGCACGGAGGTCACTCACCCGCATCGACGCATCCAAAGCTGGGCAAGGCTGGGGGCACGGTCACGGCAAGGAGAACCCTCGCTTCCACTACCAGCCGGATTTATCCGACGCTGGCTCCTAGACAGAGGAAGCTCCGCGACGCATCAACGGTCCGGCGGTAACCAACCCGCGCATCAGAGCATGATCAACCGTCGTTTCATGATCGTGCCTCCTGCCCTGCTCAACGGCGGCCATGCCGATCAGCTTGAGGACAAGCAAGAAATATCTACGCCTGAAGCTTGAACTGGCGAACATGAGAGCGGATAGAACCAGACATTTGCTAGCCGAACTGATGCATACGATGGGTTTAGTTTAGTCGGCGAGCCGGGCATTGTGGGCCTCGATGATGCGATCATCCCTCAGGTGATCAAACGGTGCTTCCACCAGCGTC
>DATAPW010000192.1:0-19435 GCA_036265005.1 Acetobacteraceae bacterium
CCACCCCCAACAGCCTCACGACCCGGTCCTGCAGCCGCAGCGTGGCTCCGTCCACCACGGCAACCTGCATCGGCGGCGCCGCCACCATCACATCGACCGCAGCCGTGGGATGCGACTCCGCGCTGCCCGTGGTGCGCCACACAAGGGTAGCCGCGGCGAGCGTGCCCGCCGCGAGCACGGCGGTCACTGCCATCAATCCGATACCGCGCCGCACACTGGGCATGAGTGCCGGGCGGAAGATGCGGCGCGGGCGGCCGATCGGCACGACGGTGGTCCCCCGGTGATGTTTGACCCACGCGGATGCCGGTCGGCAGCGGACGGGTCAAGTCTGGAAGTGGTAGAATAGCAGAAAAATCAGTGGGTAACAGCCCGCGGCGGGTAAGCCTCCGTGGGTTCCCGGCTCCCGCCACAAGGCAGCGCTGCATGCCGACACGTCTATTCCCGGAGGTTCGGCAAGCACCCGAACGGCGACCCGGCAGGGAATGTTTATCGCGTAATCAATATGTTGTCATGCATTCGCCGGCGGGCGACAGAGAGGGCGATGGGCGGCCTACACTGTCCGCCCCGGCATGCGGTGGCGAAATGCCAGCGCCTCGGCAATATGCACACGTTGCACGATCGGCGCGCCGGCAAGGTCGGCAATCGTGCGGGCCACTCGCAAGACGCGCGTGTAGCCGCGCGGCGACAGTCGCAGCCTGTCCATTGCCTGCTCGGCCAGTGCCTGTGCCTCCGGCACCAGTTGCACCTCGCGGCTGTCAGCCTCGGCGTTGCTGATCGGGCCATCCTCGCCGTAGCGCGCTCGCTGCGCAAGTCGGGCACGCGCCACCCGCGCGGCCACCGCCACGCTCTTCTCTCCTGGCGGCGCGTGCGCCAGTTCGGCAGCCGACGCAGGTTGCACTTCGATGGTCAGGTCGATGCGGTCGAGCACCGGGCCGCTGATGCGGTTCTGATAATCCTCGCCGCAACGCGGTGCCTTGCCGCATTCGCGCGCGGCGTCACCGAGATAGCCGCATCGGCATGGGTTCATCGCCGCGATCAGCTGGAAGCGCGCCGGATAGGTGATATGCGCCGACGCACGGGCCACGGTGGTGCGGCCAGATTCCATCGGCTGGCGAAGCGATTCCAGAGTCTGCTTGGGAAACTCCGGCAATTCGTCGAGGAACAGCACGCCGCGGTGCGCCAGGCTGACCTCGCCGGGCCTGGCACGCTGCCCGCCGCCGGTCAGTGCAGCCTGCGATGCCGAATGATGCGGCTCGCGAAACGGCGGGCGCATCACCAACCTGCCGCCATCCAGCATGCCGGCGACGCTGTGGATCATGCTGACTTCCAGCGCTTCCTTGGGCTCGAGGTCTGGAAGCAGGCCGGGCAGACGCGCCGCCAGCATCGACTTACCGGAACCCGGCGAGCCGATCATCAGCAGGTTGTGGCCGCCGCCGGCGGCAATCTCGACGGCGCGCTTGGCCGTCTCCATGCCCTTCACATCGGACAGGTCTGGGCCGCGGCCCGTTTCGGCGATGCCGGCCGTCTCCGGCGGGGTCAGTACCTGGGTGCCGCGAAAATGGTTGATCAGCGCGAGCAGGTCGCCGGCGGCCAACACTTCGATCCGGCCCGCCCATGCCGCCTCGCCGCCCTGGCTCGCCGGACAGATCAGGCCGAGGTCAAGCGTCGAGGCACCGATTGCCGCCGGCAACACACCGGCGACCGGATTGAGCGTGCCATCGAGCGACAGTTCGCCGAGAGCCGCATAGCCGTAGAGGTCTTCGCGCGGTACCACCTCCATCGCCGCCAGTACCCCCAATGCGATCGGCAGGTCGAAATGGCTGCCCTCCTTCAGCAGATCGGCTGGCGCCAGATTGATCAGGATGCGACGCGGCGGCAGCGCCAGGCCCATGGCGCTCAGTGCCGCGCGCATCCGTTCGCGGGCCTCGCCGACTGCCTTGTCCGGCAGCCCGACCACGAGCAACGCCGGCATGCCGCCCGAAATCTGCACCTGCACCTCGACCGGCACCGCCTCGATGCCCGAGAAGGTGAAGGTGCGAACGCGTGCGATGGTGGCAGCTTGGATCGGCGCGATCAGGACACGGCGGCCAGAAATGTTCGAGAAGCGCCGTTTACAGGATGATGATGAACGCAAGGGTAATGGCAGGCGGAAGGTCGCGCCGGTGATCCGTAAACCCTGGCCAAACCTGCCAGCCGCACCACCTGACGCGAATGCGCCAGCTTGTCATTGTGCTCGGTCTGCTCCTGATCTGCCTGCCGGGCGGTGCGCGCGCGACGCCGCGGCAAATCCAGTTCGGGCCGCCGGCAAGCGAAGTGGGCTTTCGCGCCTACGGCCTGGGCCTGTTGCCGATCGACGCCAGCTTCACGCGGTTCCAGGGCCATCTCACCTACGACCCCGACGATATGAAAACCTGCCGGGTGGACCTGACCGTCGACGTCGCGAGCCTTTCCACCGGGGACCCGTCGGTCCGTAGCAGAATGGTGGGACCCGACTTCATGGATGCCGAACGCTTTCCCGCACTGGTCTATTCCGGGTCGTGCGGAACCGGCGGGATCGGTGGCTCTCTCGGCATGCACGGGATCACGCGGCCATTCGATCTGGAGCTGACCTGGCACCACGGGGACGTCGTCGCTGAAGGTCGCCTGCTGCGCGCCGAGTGGGGCATGACGGCGATGCCTATCCTGGCGGGCCGAACCGTCCGCATCCGCGTTGCGGTCGCATTACCGGGACCAACGCAGACCAGACGCGATCAATAACGGCCGCGCAATCGGCGCCGACCGGGCTATGATACGGCGATGCGCCTGCCCGCCGCCCTGGTCCCTCTCCGCAATACAACATTCCGCGGCCTCTGGCTCGCCAACGTAGTGGCCTGGCTCGGCACCTGGCTGCAGAACACCGGCGCCGGCTGGCTGATGACCAGCCTGGCGCCAGAGCCGCTGATAGTCGCCATGGTGCAGGCCGCCACCATCATGCCGGTGTTCCTGCTTGCCCTGCCGGGCGGCGCACTGGCCGACATCGTGGATCGCCGGGTGTTCCTGATCGGTGCCCAGCTCTGGACCATCCTGGCTGCCGTCGCACTGGCTGCTCTGACGCTTGCCCATGCGATGACCGCATTCTGGCTGCTCGCGCTGACCTTCTGCATCGGTATCGGCTCGGCTCTGACGGCGCCCGCCTGGAGCGCGATCGTGCCGGAACTGGTGCCGCGCGAGGACCTCGTGCAGGCCATCGCGCTGAACGGCATCGGCTACAACCTGACCCGTGCCGTCGGCCCCGCTCTGGCGGGTTTCCTGATCCTGCTGGGTGGCTCTAGCCTGGCGTTCTCGCTCTACGCGGTTTCCATCGTCGCGGTGCTGACGGCGTTGTTCACCTGGCGCCGCGGCCGCCGCTTTACCGGGCTGCCGCGCGAGCATCTGCTGTCGGCCATGCGCGCCGGCCTGCGCTTTGTGCGCAACACGCCGGCGGTGCAGTACGCCATGGTGCGGACCATCGCCTATTCGATCCCGGCCGCTGCGCCGTGGGCGCTGCTGCCGCTGCTGGTGCGCGAGCACCTTGGGCTCGGGCCAGGCATGTACGGTGTGATCCTCGGCATGATGGGGATCGGCGGCGTCACCTCGGGCATGCTGCTGCCGATGGTCCGTGGCCGCATCGATCGCGGCACGACGGTGGTCGGGTGCACGCTGTTCTCGTGCGCCGGCATTGCGCTGCTCGGCATGTCACGACACTGGCTGCCTGCCGCGTTCGGCATGCTGCTGTTCGGCGTGGGCTGGACATCGGCCTACGCCACCATCCAGGCGGCCGCGCAGCTGGCCTGCCCGCCCTGGGTGCGTGCGCGTTCCCTGGCAATCTACCAACTGGCGCAGAACGGCGCGCTGACAGTGGGCTCGTTCGCCTGGGGCGTGCTCGGCGGCCAGATCGGCATGGCCGACACGTTGCTGGTGGCCGCCGGAATCGGCCTTGCGCTGGCGCTTGGCGTAAAGCGCTATTCCATCGACGCGACGGTCGGCAGGCGGGAAACCGCGGTGGCGGAGCCATTGCCGATGCCGGAGGCTCCCGCCGCTGAACTGGTCCCGCTGCTGCGTCGCGCGCGCGGACGGGTGATGGAGACGGTGCATTATCACGTCGAGCAGCCGCAGCGGTCGGCGTTCCTCGCCGCGATGGCTGAGGTCCGGAAAGTGCGTGGTCGTGCAGGCGCGATGTTCTGGCAGCTCTACGAGGATGTGGCGCATCCCGAGGGCTGGATGGAAGTGTGGTCGATGGAGAGTTGGACGGACCATCTGCGCGAGGTGACCCGTCTGTCCGAGGAGGATCGTGCCGTGCTCGCTCGCGCCGGAGTGTATCAGTGCGGCGGCGATGGACCGCGCCCGGCGCGCTATATCGCGGTTGACCCGCTGGCATTGGTCAGCGAAGCGCAGGGCCACATCAGGAGGCGACTACCATGAATGCACCGGCGATCACCGTACCGCAGGCGAATCCCGGTGCCGGCTATCGCGCCTTGCAGGCCGAGATCGATGCCGCCGTCGCGCGCGCGCTGCAGTCCGGCTGGTACATTCTCGGCCAGGAGGTGCGTTCGTTCGAGGCCGAGTTTGCCGCGTGGCTCGGTGCGACGACGGCAGTCGGCTGTGGCAATGGCACAGATGCACTGGCACTGGCACTGCGTGCGCTGGGCGTGGGACCCGGAACGAGTGTGGTCACCGTGTCGCATACCGCCGTCGCAACGGTGGCAGCCATCGAGATGGTCGGCGCCACGCCGCTGCTGATCGACATCGAGCCGGATTGCTACACGATGGATCCCGCCGAACTGAGCGCGGTTCTCGATCATCCGCCCGCCGGGTTGCCGCCGGTCCGTGCGGTCATCCCGGTGCATCTTTATGGTCAGCCCGCCGCGCTCGAGCCGATCATGGCGACTTGTCGCAGCCACGGCGTTCCGGTGATCGAGGATTGCGCGCAGGCACATGGCGCTACGATCGGTGCGCGCAAGGTCGGCACATTCACCGAGGTTGCGACATTCAGCTTCTATCCGACGAAGAACCTGGGCGCGCTCGGCGACGGCGGCATGCTGGCGACTCAAGATGCTGCTCTGGGCGCCGACATTGCCGCGCTGCGCCAATATGGCTGGCGTACCCACTACATCAGCGACTCCGTCGGCGTGAACAGTCGGCTAGACGAACTACAGGCCGCGATCCTGCGCGTGAAGCTGCAACACCTCGATGCGCAGAACGCACGCCGGCAGGCGATTGCCGCAGCCTACGACGATGCACTGCGCGGCACGATGCTCACCGCTCCGGCCCGGCGTGCCGGCGTCGGCCATGTGTTCCATCTCTACGTGTTGCGCACGCCGGACCGCGCGGCAATACAGGCGAGGTTGCGTGCCGCAGGAATCGCCACCGGCATCCACTACCCCAGCCCGGTCCATCTGCAGCCGGCGTATCGCGGGCGCATCGCCCTTGGACCGTCGCGCTGCCACGCCACGGAGATCGCGGCGGAGCAGGTGCTGAGCCTGCCGATGTATCCGGAATTGAGCGATGGCCAGGTCGCGCAGGTATGCGAGGCGCTGCGTCGTCTCTGAGGCTACCGCTGTCGTTCCGCCGAAGGCCATTTCGCTGTCCGCCATGACCACGCTTGTCCCGGCCACCGATGCGTCACGGCCATGGTCCGTGCTCGCGGGTCCGCTCATCACAAATCCGCGCTTCGACCCAACAAAAACTTGACCGCCTGGCTGCCCCACATCCGCCGTCAATGCCCGTATATCCTCCTTCGCGCGTGCACCATTCGGCCGCCAGCCCGGCAGCCGGCACATCACGGGCGCTTTGCGACGGTGCAGGTTCGCGGAGCGGCCAACAACTCGGGATATCGAGCCCTGTTACGTCGGTTGGTCGAACTTCGCATCCTGCAGCTTGTCTCCGGCATGCCCGGCGGCGTGGCTGCGTGCCGGAATTACCGTCAGCGTTCGAGCCGGCCTGGCTTTGCCTGGAACGTCGTCGTGATGCTGGCGGGAACCGTTGCGGGCCAGAGCATCAGCCTCATTCTTTCGCCCGTCCTGACACGGCTCTACAACCCGAGCCAGTTCGGCTACCTCAGTGTTTACGGCGCCGTGCTGGCGATTTTCGGCGTGATCGCCAGCCTGGGACTGGAACTCGCCATCCCGATCGCCGCCACGGAGTTCGAGTGCGCCAATCTGTTGGCGCTATGCGGCCTGGCGCTGGTTGGCACCACGACTCTCACCACGCTGTTCGTCTGGTTGGTACCGGCGCACACCCTGGCTGCGCTGTGGCTTGGGGAATTGTCATCGTATCGCTGGCTGCTGCCGATCGGCTTCGCCTGTCTCGGCGGCTACTACATCATGGTGGCGGTTGCCACCTGGGCGAGTGCATTCAAGGAGATCGCGCGAACCCGCATCTCTCAGGGTGTCAGCGGCCCGATCTCGCAGATCCTGCTGGGCCTGCTTGGCGCCGGCACGCCCGGCCTCGTGGTGGGTTATGTGATCGGCCAGTCGAGCGGCACCTTGCTGCTGTTCATGCGCGTGGTGCGCCGCCAGCGCGCCCTGCTCGCCGATGTCACGTGGAATGGCATCATCGTGACCGCGCGCCGCTACATGCATTTCCCGTTGTTCGCGAGTTGGGCGCGGGTGCTCGACATGGCAGGCAGCGGCACAATCCTGTTCGTGCTGTTCTCGGCTTGCTACTCGAGCGAGATCGCCGGCTTCATGTTCCTGTCGGAACGCGTGATTGCGCGTCCGTTGCTGCTGGTGAGCACGTCATTGCTTCAGGTGTTTACCGGCGAGGCCGGGCGCGCCGTCAACAACGACCCCGCGATGCTGCGGCGACGCTTCTACCAGGTGGTGCCTTTGCAATTCCTGTTCGCCGGGTGCTGGATTCTGCTGGCGAACGCGGTGGCCGGGTGGGCCTTCCCGCTGCTTTTCGGCGCCGAATGGGCGGCCGCGACGCCTTATTTGCGCGCGCTCAGCCTGGCCTATCTGGGACTGGCGGTGCTGCATCCGGTCTCCACCACGCTGCAGATGATGGAGCACCAGATTCTCGCGGCGGCCTGGCAGATCTGCCGGCTGGTCCTCGTGGTCGCTGCGGTGATGCTGCCGTGGCACGCGGGCGCATCGGCTGTCAGCGCGCTGTGGATTTCATCGATCGTTCAGGCCGGTTGCGTGCTGGTCATGTTCGGCCTGATGGTTATGTCGATCGAGCGCATCGCCGGGACGACGCAGTCCGACAGGGAGTGACAAGCTGATTCTCCGATCGCCAAGCTCGGTGCGCCCCTGGGCGCGCCCCTGGGGTCCCTGGGCGCGTCGGGGCCATGACAGATGGAAGATCGGTCGCTCCGGCGATTGCTGCTGCTACACCACCAGCGCCGACCGCTCCGATGTTGCCCGCGCCCACGCCGCGTCCATGTCCTCGTCGAACAACTCGGTGAGCTTCTTCATCATCGTGCCGCCAAGTTCCTCGGCATCCACGATGGTCACCGCACGGCGGTAGTAGCGAGTCACGTCGTGGCCGATGCCGATCGCAATCAGCTCCACCAGCTCGCGGTGCTCGATGTCGCGGATGACTTCGCGCAGGTGTTTCTCGAGGTAATTCCCGGGGTTCACCGACAGCGTCGAATCATCCACCGGCGCGCCGTCGCTGATCACCATCAGGATGCGGCGGTGCTCCGGTCGCGTCAGCAGGCGACGATAGGCCCATAGCAGCGCCTCGCCGTCGATGTTCTCCTTCAGCAGCCCCTCGCGCAGCATCAGGCCAAGGTTCTTGCGCGCCCGCCGCCACGGCGAATCGGCTGCCTTGTAGATGATATGGCGGAGATCGTTCAGCCGTCCGGGATTGCGCGGCTTGCCCTCCTGCACCCATCTTTCGCGGCTTTGGCCGCCCTTCCAGGCGCGCGTGGTAAAGCCCAGCACCTCGACCTTCACCGCGCAGCGTTCCAGCGTGCGCGCCAGGATGTCGCCGCACATCGCCGCCACGGTGATCGGCCGCCCGCGCATCGATCCCGAATTGTCGATCAGCAGCGTCACCACCGTGTCGCGGAACTCCATGTCGAGCTCGCGCTTGTACGACAGCGCCTGCATCGGATTGACCACCACGCGCGACAGCCGTCCCGCGTCCAGCAATCCCTCATCCAGGTCGAATTCCCAGGCGCGCGTCTGCTGCGCCAGCAGCCGGCGTTGCAGCCGGTTGGCCAGCTTCGAGATCACGCCCTGCAGGTGCTGCAATTGCTGATCCAGTTGCTGGCGCAGCCGCGACAGCTCATCCGGATCGCATAATTCCTCCGCGTCGATTTCCTCGTCGTGTAGACGCGTGTAGGCACGATAGATCGCCTCGTTGTCCGGGTTCGGCCGTTCCCGCCGCGGCTGCGGTCCGCCCGGCCTGTCGTCCCCTTCCGCCACCGCTGCGTCTTCGTCCGACTCAGTCCCTTCGTCGTCCGCGGCTTCGCCTTCCATGTCCTCGGGGTTGGCGCCGAGCATGCTGTCCTGTTCGGATTCGCTTTGCCCCGAACCGTCCTGCTGGTCGTCCTGCTCACCGGACTGTTCGCCGCCTTCCTCGCCTTCCTCGGTGTTGTCCTCGGGTTCGGCGTCGCTCTCGGCCTCAGCCAGATCCAGTGCTGCCAACAGCTTCCGCGCGGCGCGCGCAAAGGCCATCTGATCGTCCTGGTTGCGGTTCATCTCGGCCAGTGCCTGGTCGGCCGTATCACCGAGCGTGTCGCGCCACATGTCGAGAATGCGCTGCGCCGCCAGCGGGGATTTTTCGCCGGACATCTGCTCGCGTGCCAGCAGGGACAAAGCTGCCTGGATCGGCAACTGATCCTTGCGGGTCATGCGGTCGTAGCCTTCGGCCTCGCACTCCTCCGCCAGTTTCGACTGCAGGTTCGCCGCCACGCCTGCCATATGCCGCGAACCGACGACTTCGACCCGCGCCTGTTCGAGCGCGTCGTAGACATCCTTCGCCTCGCGCCGCGTCGGCATGCGGGCGGCATGCACCGCATCGTCGTGATGCCGCAGGCGCAGCGCGAGCGCATCCGACGAACCTCGCAGCCGCGCCATCTCCGCCGGCGGAAGTGCACGGGTCGGCAGCGGCAGGCGTGCGCGCTTGCCGGATAGGCCCGACGGTCCGGGCTGGAATGCCACCTGTACGTCGGGGATTTCCGCGATCGCGCGCAGCACGCCGGCCGTGGCGCGCTTGAATTCTTCCGCCCGCGTGTTGTCTTTGTTGGTGCCGCTCATGCTCTACCTACTCCCCCTCTCTTGCGCGAGGGGGCTGGGGGGAGGGGTGTGCCTCAGGCAAACTTCCGCGTCGTGAAGCCGCCGGTCGGGATCTCCTCGTTGAAGCAGCGCTGGTAGTACTCGCCCACCGTCGCGCGCTCCGCCTCGTCGCACTTGTTGAGGAACGTGACGCGGAACGCGAACCCGATGTCGCCGAAGATGCGCGCATTCTCCGCCCAGGTGATCACCGTGCGCGGCGACATCACCGTGGAGATGTCGCCGTTGATGAAGCCGGCGCGCGTCAGGTCGGCCAGCGCCACCATCGCCTCGATGCGCTTCTTCACCGCCGCGTCCTTGGCATCCGCGCCAAGCTTGGCGATCACGATCGATGTCTCCATCGCGTGCGGCAGATAGTTCAGCGTGGCAACGATGTTCCAGCGGTCCATCTGCCCCTGATTGATCTGCTGCGTGCCGTGGTACAGGCCTGTCGTGTCGCCCAGGCCGACCGTGTTGGCGGTGGAGAACAGCCGGAACGACGGATGCGGCCGGATCACCCGGTTCTGGTCGAGCAGCGTCAGCTTGCCCTCGACCTCGAGTACGCGCTGGATCACGAACATGACGTCGGGCCGGCCGGCATCGTACTCGTCGAACACCAGCGCGCAGGCATGCTGCAGTGCCCAGGGCAGGATGCCTTCGCGGAACTCGGTGATCTGCTTGCCATCCTTCAGGACGATGGCGTCCTTGCCGATCAGGTCGATGCGGCTGATGTGGCTGTCGAGATTGACGCGGATGCACGGCCAGTTCAGCCGCGCCGCCACCTGTTCGATATGGGTGGACTTTCCGGTGCCATGGTAGCCCTGGATCATCGTGCGCCGATTGAACGCGAACCCCGCAAGGATGGCGAGTGTCGTCTCGCGATCGAACTTGTAGGCGGTGTCGACATCGGGGACGTGCTCGGTGCGCACCGAGAAGGCCGGGACGACCATGTCGGTTTCAATATCGAACGCCTCGCGCGCGGCCACCTTGGTGTCAGGCAGGTCGATCGCTGAGGTGGGGCGCATTTCGGCGAGGGCGGCAACATTGTTCATCGGCCAGTTTGTCCTGTGTGAGTCCTTGAAAAGTCTAACCCCCGCGCTAGCGGGCGCAAGAGCGAGGCGGAAGGTGGGTTCCGATCAACCTGCGGCGGCCACGCTGGGCGCGGCCACCAGCCGCGAGCGGACCGCGGCATAAGCCAGGTTGATCGTCTTCAGGCGTTCCTCGGCGGCACGGTCGCCGCCATTGGCATCCGGATGGTGGCGCTTGGCCAGTTCCTTGTAGCGCGTCTTCACCGCGTCGAGCGTGGTGGGCCACGACAGGCCGAGCGTCGCCAGCGGCTCGCGCAACTCGGGCGGTGTTTGCTCCGGGGCGCGCGACGTGCCGCGCCGCACTCGCCCGGCGGCCAGCAGATGCAACGGGTCGCGTATCAGCTCCTCGTCCCAGGCCGAGGCGCTGCCGAGGCGGCCGAGCGGCCAGGACGGGCGCTGCCAGGCGGTGTCGGCGCGAAGCTGTGCCTCGATCTCGCCGGGCGACATGCCTTTGTAGAAGTCCCAGGTCGAGTTGTAGGCGCGCACGTGCTCCAGGCAGAACCACCAGTAGTGGTTGAGGTCGCGCCGCGATTTTGGCGCACGATATTCCCCGAGCGCCTCGCAACCGGGCATCTCGCAGGTTCGACCCGGCGGCGCAGCGGGGTCGGGTGCGTAGGCCCTGGCTCGGGGGGCACGTCGGCTCATGGTGCCGTTATGGGCAGCTTGGCGGGCGCTTGGCAACTGGGTCTTGGCGGTATGAGAGGATTGGCCGATATGTCGGTAATGCAGTTGCGTGCCACAAGGCTGGAAACCGTGCTGACCCGTGCGTTCTCACCAACGCTGCTGCGTGTGGTGGACGACAGCGCGCGCCACTCTGGCCACGCCGGCGCGCAGCCGGGCGGTGAAACGCATTACAATGTGCTGCTGGTCTCCGAGGCGTTTCGCGGCATGGGGCGGGTGGCGCGGTCGCGCGCCGTGCATGCGGCGCTGGCAGCGGAGTTCGCCGGCGGAATGCACGCGCTGTCCCTGGTGCTGCGCACGCCGGAGGAAGCGGCAGCACCCGCCCCCAATCCACAATAGCGGTTCTCCGTTGCTCTCTTTGCGCCGCTGAACCGTACGATTGTTCTGGTCGCATCCGTTCGGCAGTCGCACCAGCGCATCGAGAAGAAAATTCCGCCTGATCCAGACCGGTGCCGCATGCGGGCAATTTTATGCTACAGGCAGTGGCCTGATTGCGGATGAGGCTTCTATGGCTTCGGAGAAGGACCTGGACCGGGTGGATCGCGAGATCCTCCGACTGCTTGCCGTCGATGCCTCGATGTCGCTGGCGGATATCGCCGACAAGGTCGGCCTTACCTCGACGCCGTGCTGGAAGCGCATCCGGCGGATGGAACAGGAAGGCGTGATCCTCGGCCGGGTGGCAACCATCGATCCGGCCAAGATCGGCCTCCCGGTGTCGGTGTTCGTCGAGGTGGAGTCGGCGGATCACTCAGCCGAATGGCTGAAGCGGTTCGCCGACGCGGTGACGACGATGCCGGAAATCGTCGATGCCTGGCGGATGAGCGGCGACGTGGACTATCTGCTGCACGTCGTGGTCTCGGATATCGCCGCCTACGACAACTTTTATCGTCGCCTGATCGCTGCGGTTCCACTGCGCAACGTCACCAGCCGCTTCTCGATGGAGCGCCTGAAGGCGGCTCCGTTGCCGATCTGAAGCGACCTGCCGGCGACAACCATTTCTTAGCACGCGTGTGTTTTCCTGTGCCGGCATAGTACAGGGGGCGACCGTGCCGGGCAGCCGATTAATCAATCGCAACGTCGTCGCAGGGCGCGGCAGGACCAGCATGCGCCTGGAACCGGAACTGTGGGATGCCCTGCTTGAGATTTGCCAACGGGAGCGGCAGGACATTAACCGGCTGGTTCGCCAGATCGAGGCGGAAGGCCACCCCGGCGGCCGCACCAGTGCCGTCAGGGTATTCGTGCTGCAATATTTCCGGGTAGCCGCGAGCGAACCTGGGCACGAAGCAGCCAACCACGGGGCGCTCGATCGCGTGCCCCTGTCGCATTACGCCCGCCACGCCGCCTAATCGCCGTCGGTTTCCGCCGGGGCCGGTGATGCCATCGCCGCCGTGCCGGTATACAACTGCGGCCAGCGCCGCTGCACCACCGGGCTGTCGGTGCCGTAGGCGATGCAGGTGTTCAGAATGGCCGGCGCGCCGCCCATCTTGGCAGTGATCCTGACGTCCAGCCGGTCGCTGCCAGGCGGGTCCACTTCGCCGGCCTCTGCGGCCTCGCGCCGTGCCCTGGCCGGGTCAATCGTCTGATAGGCTGTCGTCGCCATCTGCTGCAGCAATTCGCGCAGATGCGTGCATCCCACCGTGCCGCCAACCTGCTTCGCCGCCTCCTTCAGGAAGCCGGGCTTGATCCGGAGGCCAGCCAGGCGGGCGAAATTCGGCGCTGCGGTCGGGCAGATCGCATACGGGGTGTAGTCGCTGGCGGCCTCGCAGGCGACAATGGTCCGCTCCTCGTCCACCGTCAGGCGCAGCCACATGCCGTGGATCGGTTCGCCGGCCTCGATGTATCCGCGATCCCGGTTGGCTGAGCCGTAACTCTTGGTGTCGGTGAGCTGTGCCTCGATGTCGTACAGGCCGTCGGACCGGCGATAGCCGCGCAGGACAATGTCGCGCGAGTGCAGCAGTTCGCGGTCCTCGGGCGGGCTCAGTGGCATTCGCGGACTCCTGAATCTCTTGTGCGGCGCAGCATATGCATATGGCATGCGCATGCGCCGGCGCAAACCCCGAGCCGCGTGGGGAAGCGGCGGAAGGGGCTGAGCCGTTCCGCGCTACGCCTCGCACCCCTCGTCGCGCAGCAGTTCGGTCACTGCCGTCATGGGCACGTCGCTCGCCGTAAAGGTCTGGCCGATCCCGCGCGCCAGAACGAACTTCAACGCACCGTCGCGCACCTTCTTGTCGCGCCCCATGTGCCCGATGAGCGTGGCGGCGGAGAACCGCCGGTTCAGCATGCGCAGTTCGGCCGGCATTCCCATCGCGGCAACATGCGACACCACGCGGTCTGCGTCGCTCGCGGAGCAATGGCCGAGCCGTGCCGACAGGCGGAACGCCAGCCCGAGCCCGACCGCCACGCCCTCGCCGTGCAGCAGGCCGCCGGTGTAGCCGTACTCGGCCTCCAGCGCGTGACCGAAGGTATGCCCGAGGTTCAGCAATGCCCGGCCGTCGTTCGGCTTCTCCTCGCGTTCGTCGTCGCCCACCACCGCTGCCTTGAAGGCGCAGGCGCGCTTGATCGCCTCCGCCTGGGCTTCGCCGTTGCCACCGACCACCGCGGCGCCATTCGCCTCGCACCAGGCGAAGAATGCGGCGTCGCCGATCAGCCCGGCCTTGGCGATCTCGGCATAGCCGGCCCGCAACTCGCGCGGCGGCAGGGTGCCCAGTGTCGTGGTGTCGGCCAGCACCATGCGCGGCTGGTAGAATGCCCCCACCAGGTTCTTGCCGCGCTGCGTGTTGACGCCGGTCTTGCCGCCGACCGACGAATCCACCTGCGACAGCAACGTCGTCGGTATCTGCACGAAGGGCAGGCCGCGCAGCGTGGTGGCAGCGGCGAAGCCGGCCAGGTCGCCCACCACGCCGCCGCCGAGTGCGATCACCGTGGTTCGCCGCTCGACCCGGGCCTCCAGCAACTGATCCACCACACTCTGCCAGGTCGTCAGGTTCTTCGAGGCTTCGCCGGACGGCACCACGATCTGGCTGGTGCTGACCGCGGTTTCCGCCAGGCCGCGCAGCAAGGTCGGCAAATGCAGGCGCGCCACGGTCTCATCGGTCACCACCACCGCGCGCTTCTGCTCCAGCCGCGGGGCCAGCAGCGCTCCGGCGCGGGCCAGCAGGTCTTCGCCGATCACCACGTCATAGCTGGTACTCGACAGCATGACGGCGAGCCGCCGCGGCGAGCGCCAGCCCAGCAACGCGTTCAGCACGTGGCCGGTGGTGACTTCCGGGTTTTCGTCGCCGCAATCCACGATGACATCGGCCTCGGCATACACCGGATAGCGCGCGTCGATCAGCCGCTGCAGGACTTCGCTCCGATCGCCGTCGGCCAGCAGCGGCCGGTTGTCCCGCCCGGCCACGCGGCGCAGCAGCGTCGGCAACGGGCAACGCAGCCAGACCGAGACCGCCTCCTCGCGCGCCACCGCGCGGGTTTCGGCATCCATGAAGGCGCCGCCACCGAACGCCAGCACCAAAGGATCGCCGGACAACAGGCGGCGGATCACCCGGCGTTCGCCGGCGCGAAAGTCGCTCTCGCCGTAACGTGAGAACAGTTCGGGGATCGAGCAGCCAGCGGCAAGTTCGATTTCGGCATCGGCGTCGCGGAACGGCAGGCCAAGGCGCGCGGCCAGACGCCGGCCGATCGATGTCTTGCCAGCGCCCATCAGCCCCACCAGGACGATGCTGCGTCCGGCAAGGGCCTCGGGGAGCGGAACGGCCTCCTTGAGCGCGGTGTTGCGTGTCATTATGACGGACGCTAGCACACCGGCTGCTGGACAAGCCAAGATGACGAACCGCGGCGAGTCCCGTCGAACCAGGAGCCGATAAGCCAGATGATGATCCGCATCTTCCTGATCGTCGTGATGGCGGGCCTGGTGATCCTTGGCGCGACGGTCGTGTTCCTGGGGGCGTTTCCGCCCAATCCGTCGCCGCATCCAGTGGAGAAGGTCCTGCCCAACGACAAGTTCCAGACCAACTAGGGTCGCGACACTGGACCGGCATGTCGAGGCGTTCCTGGAGATGCTGGCCGCCGAACGCGGCGCAGCGCGCAATACGCTGCTGGCCTATCAGGCCGATCTCGATGATTTCGCTGCATTCGCCGCCGCCCGCGGCCATCCCCCGGCGGAATGCGATGCCGCCCTGTTGCAGGCCTACATGGCGGGATTGCAGAGCGCGGGGCTGGCCGCGCGCACCGCGTCGCGGCGCCTGTCCGCGTTGCGCCAGTTCCATCGCTTCCTGTTGCGCGAAGCGGTGAGGGGCGACGATCCGACCACGCTGCTCGATGCGCCGCGGCTGCCTCGGACGCTGCCGAAATACCTCAGCGAACAGGAGGTGGAAGCGCTGCTGGAGGCGGCGAACCGGCTCGATGGTCGCCGCGGCGTCCTGGCGCGCGCGGCGCTGGAGATCCTTTATGCGACCGGTCTACGCATATCCGAGCTGCTGTCGCTCCCGCGCAGCGCACTGGCAGGCGACGCCGCCGTCCTGCTGATCCGCGGCAAGGGCGGCAAGGAACGCATCGTGCCGTTGTCGGATGCCGCGAAGGCCGCAGCCGCGGCCCTGGTCGCCACGCAGGACAAGGGCATCCGCTTCCTGTTCCCCGGCCGTGACGCGCGGCGCGCGTTGACCCGCCAGGCGTTCTTTCTGCTGCTGAAGCAGGTGGCGCTCGCGGCGGGGCTCGACCCGGCGCGAGTCTCGCCGCATGTGCTGCGGCACTCGTTCGCGTCGCACCTGCTGGCGCACGGCGCCGACCTGCGCAGCCTGCAACTGCTTCTCGGCCATGCGGACATCGCGACGACGCAGATCTACACGCATGTTCTGGCAGAGCGGCTGCAACGCCTGGTCGAGGCGCATCACCCGCTGGCGCGATCCGCGTGAGTCTGCCGCGGTCCGAGCAGGGCCGCGCCGGCCGGCCTCGGCCGGAGCTCAGGAAGCCAGTGCCCGGGCGGTGACGCGGGCAACACTCCACGGAGAGACATGCCGGACCTCGCACTGGTACGAGCCGGTGAACAGTTTTTTCGTCATCAGGCGGCGCGTGACGGCATCCTGACCGAACTGGATGGTGATCCGGTCGGCCATGACCCTGAGTGTGCGAATGCCCACAGTCGCGCCGTCGCCAAGAAATGTGAGGCGCCCCGCCGTGACGCCGGTCCAGTCGGCGGAGCATTCGAGGTGGGCGCCGCCGACCGAAAGATCCCTCACGATGCAATGCAGTGTCCGATTGTCCTGCGTCAGCACAACCGCAGGCTCGCCGCTGAGGAAACGCTCATCCCGCCTGCGCTTCGGTGGCTCGATGCAGATATGGATCGTCAGCAGCAGTATTGCGACGCTGACCACCGACCAGACGACGTTGAGCGAGTAGCCCGGCACCGACCTGACCGGCGAGTAGGGTGACAGGTTGACCAGCATCCCAAGCAGCGTCGCGGCGACCATGAACAGGAAGGGAGCGGCAATCCCCCAGTGGACGGTGAAGCCCTGCGTCGAGCGACCCTTCGCGGTGACATTGAACGGGTGGCCCCACGGCTTTACGAGGCCTACGGCGACCGTGCCGACGATGGCGAACGCCGACAGCAGCTGGCTGACATCAGTCATGATCGGCATCACGCGGTTCCCGCCGTAAATGGCCGTGAAGGTCAGACTGGCAGCGACAGAAGGTGCCAGCCAGTAGACGATGTCCTGCATGTCTGCGTCCACCACAGCCGTGCCGGTCCACCAGTACACCAGCGGGGCGGTGATCAGCATCAGCTTGAATGGGAACGTGAACATCCAATAGCTGGCAGCGTCCAGGCAGGATAGCCGGCTTGCGAGGCCGATGCGTGCGGAGCCTGCAAAGGACCAGCGCGTGTAGATCTGCTGTATGGCGCCGAGGCACCAGCGCGAGCGCTGCTTGATGTACTCCTGCAGACATTCGGGTGCGAGCCCGAGACTGAGCTGCTCGTTCAGGAAGATAGTGCGGTAGCCAAGCTCCTCCAGCTTGAATGTTGTCAGCATATCCTCGGTCACCGTTTCGGTGGCCATGCCGCCGATCGCCTCCAGCGCCGAGACGCGCACCACGGCGGACGTCCCGCAACAGAATGCGGCGCCCCAGGCGTCCTTGGCCTCGAGCAAATAGTTGAAAAAGAATCGTTGCTCATCGGGCCACGTCGCGGCGCCGAGCAGGCCGCTTTGAATCGGGTCCGGATTGAAAAAATGCTGCGGCGTCTGGACGATCGCCACGTTTGCTGCCTCGAACAGGCCGAGAGTGCGCTGCAGAATGTTCCGGCTGACGGTGAAGTCGGCGTCGAGCAGCAAGAGGAAGCCGGGGTGCCGTCCGGTGGACAAGGCATGCACCAGGCCATTGTTGATGTTGCCCGCCTTGGCGTGCCGGCCCTTGACGCGACAGACGTAGTGCACACCGAGCTCTTCGGCGAGCTCTCGGACCCATTGCCGCGCACCGTCATCCAGCACCCAGACCCGCAGGTCGGGGTGCTGGATGCAGGTGGCCGAGACAATGGTCCGCTCCAGGATATCGAACGGCTCGTTGTAGGTGGCGATGAACACATCGACAGGTGCTGCCAGCAGCGGCGAGCCCTGGCAGCGATCCGCCTCCTCGGACCGGCTGCGTCGTCGGCTCATCCACGCGATCATCGAGATCGACGTCATGCCGGCCACTGTCTCGGTGATCAGGAACAGCCAGGTCCAGGTCTGCTGCAGTACGTTCTGCCCGGCGGGTGACGGCAGCGACATGGCGTAGCGCCACCAGAGATAGCGGATCGTGAGTGCGATCGCAGCCAGCGCGGCGAGCCCGCGGACAAGCCGCGCGCCAGGACCTGCAATCTCGATCAGCCCGTACATTGCCCCGATCGTGATCAGCAACGGACCGCAGCTCTGCAGAATGTTCATCGTGCAATGCTCAGAAGATGCGCTGCACCAATCCCATGGCCCGGTCGGCAAGACCGCGTCGTAGCGTGGGCAGCAGTACGTGCGCGGTGCGTCCCACCAGGCACTCGGCTGCGAGGTTGTGGGAAGGCGGTACCGCGATGCGGACCATCGCGGCAGGCCGATGCTGGTCGGACGGCACCGCCGCCAGGTTGCGATCACCGATCAGGCTGGCGTCTCCGGTCACCGAAATGATCGCACCGGTGCGCTCGTCCGTTTCGCTGGATAGACGGAACCGCGCCTCGCCGCCGCGTACCACGTCCGCGTAGGAACTTTGCGGGATGCTCACGACCAGGAATTCCGCGCCGCAGTCCACCAGCTCCGCGGTCGTATCTCCCGCGCCTAACCGTTCGCCGTTGGAGGAGCCGACCTTCCAAAGCATCCCCGCCGACGGCGCGGTCATCTCCGCCGATCGCAGCAACGCGATTCGATGAGTCTCGCCTGCCAGAAGCGATGCCGATTCGTCGGCATCGCCGGTTGCGGCGTCCAGCGCCCGGTCGAGTTCAACCAGGCGCAGCCGGACCTCGTCGGCGCGCTGCGCCGAATAGGCGACATCGTTGCCCCCGGCATCGATCGTCACGCCATGAATTGCCGCGTCGAGCCGTGCCTGCACCGCGGCAAGCTGCCCTGCCAGCGACTGCGCCTGGTAGTCCAGCGCATCAAAGGCGTAATGCGCCCTGTCCAGATCGGCGGCCGACGCGGTGCCGGAGCGAACCAGTGCGTCCTTGCGCGCGTAGTCGCGTTTTGCCTGCTCTCTTTCGGCACGTCTGGCCGCCAGAGCTGTCTTCGCTGCTTCAAGCTGGCCGGACAGTTGCGAAATCATCGCGCGGCGGTACTCCTCGGCGCGTTGCGTCAGTTCACGCCAGGTCGTCTCGAGCGCGTCCCGCTGACGGGTGATCGCTGCTTGTTCCAACTGCAACCGACGCAGCCGGTCCTGCAGCGTTGTCAGGCGCTGGTCATCAACCCGTGGATTGGTCACCGTCGCGAGTATCGCGCCAAGGGCGATTTCGCTGCCGACCGGGGCGTGGCTGACGGAGACGAAGCCTTCGATCGGTGTGCGCAGCGAGGTCACATAGGCCGAAACGACCGCGTTGTCGCTCACGACGAACCCCTGCGCCGACCAGATCGCATAGACACCGGCGGACAGTACGCCGCAGGCGAGGGCGAGCTTGAGCAGGCGCTTGAAGTTGAATGCGATGGCGGGTGGCGATCTGACCGCCGGATGATCGCGTGCCGTTGCCGACACTCTCATCTCCATGAATGTCGAGCGAAGGGACAGCCCCCGCGTACTCGGTAATGCGTTTACTATAAGGCAGAAGTTCTGAATCAGCCGTTACCATCACGCGCTCACGGATCGATGGCCTACCAACGCCCAGAACATCGTCCGGCTGACTGCGTTGATGTGTCACTGCGAGGAGCGCAGCGACGCGGCAATCCCGTCAGGTTTGGGCGCGCAAAACCGGGCGCGGATTGCCGC
>DATAPW010000193.1:0-31819 GCA_036265005.1 Acetobacteraceae bacterium
GCCCTGTTCGGTCCATAGCGCGGCAAGGTGCTGCATCGGCTGCATGGATGCTCTCCTCCCACGAAAAGCGTGCGGCATTCTGACCCGTCTTGGTGTTCTGTCCAGGCGTCGCTAAATTCCGGGCCTCTCCCGCAGCCGGATTCGCGCCACGTGAAACTTCGCATCGCCACCTGGAACATCAACTCGCTGCGCCTGCGCGTGACCCTGCTGAAAGAGCTGATCGCGGCACTCGATCCGGACGTGATCTGCCTGCAGGAAACCAAGGTGCCCGACGACTTGTTCCCGACGGCGGCACCTGGCGAACTTGGCTATCCCTATACGCTATTCCGCGGCATGAAGGGCTACAACGGCGTGGCAATCCTGTCGCGCCGGCCGATCGAGCTGCACGACACCGCAGCGCCCGACTGGTGCGCCAAGGGCGATTGCCGCCACATCAGCGTGGCGCTGGATACCCAGGGCGGACCGGTCGAGCTGCACAATTTCTATGTTCCGGCCGGCGGTGACATTCCGGATCGTACGCAGAACGTCAAATATGGTCATAAGCTCGACTTCATCGCCGAGACCCGCAACTGGTTCGCCGCGCGCAGCAGCCTCGCGCGCAACGTCATCGTCGGCGACCTGAACATCGCGCCGCTGGAGCATGATGTATGGAGCCACAAACAGTTGCTCGACGTGGTCAGCCACACACCGCCGGAAACCGAGGGGCTGAATGCGTGGCAGGCGACCGGCTTCGTCGATGCGGTGCGCCACTTCGTGCCGGCGGACCAGAAGCTCTACACATGGTGGTCGTATCGCAACCGCGACTGGCGCGCGTCGGATCGCGGGCGGCGGCTGGACCATATCTGGGTGACACCGGACCTGGCGGGAAAATTGCAGCAGCAGATCGTGCTGAAGGACGCCCGCGACTGGCCGCAGACTTCGGACCATGTGCCGGTGTGCGTGGAGCTGCAGCTTTAGCGGCTTTCATCGTTGTTCCTGCGACGCGAGATACGCTGGACCCTCATCCGTCGCGCTGCCGCGCGAGGGAGCCCTCACACCGCGTGGGCGAAGTGATTGTGCCAACTACCACGACCGGAGCGCCCGGAGCCGCGACGTCTTCTTCGACTGATGCTCCTCCATGCGCTGCAACAGGCCCTTCAGCGCGATGATCGCCTCGCCGACATTCGGTCCCTTGTTGAGCATCACACACTCGGCGCGGCCGGCCATCGCGGCATCGGTCATCTCGCCGCGCGTCGGCAGGCCGGATTTCACCATCTCCTCCAGCACCTGGGTCGCCCAGATCACCGGCACATGCGCCGCCTCGCACAGCCACAGGATTTCCTCCTGCATCTCGGCCAGGCGCTCGAAGCCGATCGCCACCGCCAGGTCGCCGCGCGCGATCATCACGCCGAACGGCTGCTTGCCCGCGGCACGCACGATGATCTCCGGCAGGTTGGTGACCGCCTGCGCCGTCTCGATCTTGGCAACGATGCCGACACGCTGCCAATCGGGGCGCCGCATCGCCAGCTCGTGCTGCATTCGCCCGATGTCATCGGCGCTCTGCACGAACGAGAAGCCGATCATGTCCGCGTGCCGCGCCACGAAGTCGAGATCGTTCAGGTCGGTCAGCGTCAGCGGATCGAGGCGCAGGTCGGCACGCGGGAACGTCATGCCGCGTTCGGACTTCATCTTGAAGCCCCTGAGCTGCGTCCGCTGCACCAGCACCACGACACGGCCAGGCTGCGACTCCTCGACGACACCGGCGAGCCTGCCATCGTCGAGCGAAACCTCGGTGCCGATCGCAAGACGGTCCAGCGCGTCGGTCGGTTCGCAGACCGCCTCGATCATCGGGTCCTGGCCGAACGCCGCTGCGGTGCCGACCAGCCTGAACCGGTCGCCCGCGCGCAGCCGTTCGCCGTGCTGACGCTTGACCTCGCCGATGCGGAATTTCGGGCCGGCGATGTCCATCAGCACCGGGATGCGGCGGCCCATCGCTGCGGCCGCCCTCTGGGTGTTCTCGATCATGGCGGCCCAGTCGTCGCTGCCGTCGTGCGCGCAGTTGATGCGCACGACATCGGCGCCGCGCCGCGCGATCTCCAGCATGTAGCCGGGATCCTGCGCCGCCTCGGTGGGCAGCGTGACCAGGATGCGGCCGCTGCCGTTGTCGGCCCCCCCGCCCAGCAAGGCGAGCGTGTTCTGCCGCAGCCGGGTTTCGCCGGCAAAGAACGCCACCGGCGAGGCCGGCCAGCCGGCCGGCAGCGGGACACCGCGCACCATCGCCTCCAGTGCCGCCTCGACGGTCTGCAACGTGACCAGGACGCGGCTTTCCAGCCGCCCGAGTGACGACAGGCCGTGCCGCATCAGCTCGCGCTGCAGGTCGCGCAGGTCGTGATGCCGCAGCGCCAGGTAATGCGCGAGGTTGGCGGCGCTGGCGGCGAATTCCGGCTGCTCGATCCCGGGTTGCCAGCGTTCGATGCGCACGGCCGCTTCCGCGGCCACCGACTGGCGGAGATCGTGCAGTGTGTTGAGCAGGTTCATGTGGGCCGCAGCATCATCGATCTCCGGGTCCAGGGGTCATAGTCCGGCCCAGGCGGCGACCTTCGTGGCGTTTCGATTACAAATGCCGAAGTCGCCGGAGCGGGTGACGGCTACAGCGAATCTCCAAGCGGCCGCCAGTCCAGCAGATCATCCGGCGCTTCGGCCCGCTTGCGATCCCATGCGGCAAGGCCCGACTGATGCCGCGCCACGGCCTTGGCCGCCTGGTCCGGCGAGGGCCAGCCGCCGGAGCGGCGGCCAGCGAAACGCACCAGCCAGCGCCCATGCACCTGCATGATCTGTAGGACTCCAGCAGCGCTTGGATACTCATACGCCATGCCGGATGCGGCCCCTCGACTCCCCTGGTTCTGCCGGATCGGCAGATCGTGCTGATGAAAGGTTAACTTGTCTAGGTCGCGACCCTTGAAGGAGGATTACCGCACGATGGTTCGCGCGATTGCACGCCGGCGTGCCGGCCGGTAAATCTGGCCTCACGCGGGTGTAGCTCAATGGTAGAGCTCCAGCCTTCCAAGCTGGCTATGCGGGTTCGATTCCCGTCACCCGCTCCAGCGTGCAGCCCCCATGAGTGAGGACGGTGTCGACGCCGTCCCACCGTCCGCGCAATTGGCGGCGTGCTGCGCGCCATATTCGATTGCCTTGCCCCTTGCGGGCGGGCGCCCCTTGACACCGGCCCGGCCACATCCTTTCTACGCGCCCTGCGTGAGCAGTTGCCGGTACGGCTCGATTGGCCGGCCGCCAGCCCTGCAGGGGTGTAGCTCAATTGGCTAGAGCGCCGGTCTCCAAAACCGGAGGCTGGGGGTTCGAGACCCTCCACCCCTGCCAGCGGCATCGCGAGCGCGCTATAGTTTCCCGCAGCAGGGTTTGGAGAGCAGCTTCGTGGCGGTCGATCCGGCGAAATTCGTGCGTGAGGTGCGGGCAGAGATGGCCCGCGTCACCTGGCCGTCCCGCAAGGAGACGATGGTGACCACCGGACTTGTCTTCGCCATGGTGGCGCTGGCGGCCATGTTCTTCTTCCTGGTCGACCAGATCATTGGTATCGGCATCCGTAGCCTGTTCGGCATGGGTGGCTGAGGAGAGTTTCAAGGCAATGGCCAAGCGTTGGTACGTGGTGCACGTCTATTCGGGCTTCGAAAAGAAGATCGCCCAGCAGCTCAAGGAGCAGGCGGCACAGAAGGGGCTGGCCGACCAGTTCGACGAGGTCCTGGTGCCGTCCGAGCAGGTGGTGGAAATGCGCCGCGGCCAGAAGGTCAACGCGGAGCACAAGTTCTTTCCCGGCTATGTGCTGGTGAAGATGGAGCTGACCGACGACGCCTGGCACCTGGTGAAGAACACCCCGAAGGTCACCGGCTTCCTGGGCAGCAAAACGCGCCCCAGCCCGATCAGCGAGGCGGAAGCCGAACGGATCATGAAGCAGACGCAGGAGGGCGTGGAGCGGCCGCGTCCCGCGGTGCTGTTCGAGGTGGGCGAGCAGGTGCGGGTGGCCGATGGTCCGTTCACCAGCTTCAACGGCACGGTCGAGGAAGTGGACGAGGAGAAGGGCCGCGTGAAGGTCAGCGTCTCGATCTTCGGCCGGTCGACGCCGGTGGAGTTGGAATACGGGCAGGTCGAGAAGGTTTAGCCCGCCTCGCTGAGCCGACAGCCGTCGCCCCGCATCGCCTCCAGCACCGCCGACACCGTGATGCGTGCCATGCCGCTGGCCTGATCCGGCCGCCCGTCGGGAGGCAGTATCGGCACGATGTTGGCGTTATGGCGGAACGGTGGCGTGCCGCCGAACAGGCTGTAGCTGCGGATGCCGACGGCTGCGGCCATGTTCATCACCCCGGTGTCGTTGCCGACGTAGAACGCGGAATGGCTGAGCAGGGCGGCAAGCTCGCTCAGCTCCCAGCCGATCGCGGGAATCACGTGTGCGTCGGATGGGTCGAGGCGGGACAGGATGTCATCGGCGAGGCTTGCCTCCGCCCTGCCGCCGATCAGCACGAGCCGGGTCCGGCCTTCCTGCGCGAGACGGGTCGCGAGTTCGGCGAAGCGGGGAGCGCCCCACTGCTTGTAGGGTTCCGAGCTGCCAATGCCGATGGCGACGAACCGGGGCGCAACACCGCCCAGGCGCTGGCGGACTTTGGCCTCGCTGTCAGGCGAGATGGGCAGTTTCGGTTCGGGGTCACCCAGCTTGATGCCGGACGCGGCCAGCCAGGCTGAGGCTTGCTCGAACGGATGCAGGCGCAACACCGATGCCGGCAGGAACGGAGGGCGATTGATAAACGGTCGCTGTAGCCTGAAGCCGTAGCCGTAGCGCTCCGGGATCCCGGCGCACATCGCGGCAAAGGCCAGCGTGCGGCTATGATGAAATAACACGATAGCGTCGAAGCGGCGGGTGCGCAGATCTGCGATCAGCCGCACCAGGCCCGCCGCGCCGTCGTGGCGACCGCGCCTGCCCTCGGGATTACGATCCATCCAGAACACATCGCGCACCGCGCTCTCGGCTTTGAAGATCTGGTCCGCTGCGGACCGTGGTTTCGCGATCAACGTGACCGGGTGGCCGATATGCTCCGACAGCGCACGGATATGCGGCAGATGCCAGATCATGTCGCCGATGCCAGGTAGCGGCTGTGCGACGGCGATGCGCTGCAGGCCTGGTGTCAGGGCTGCCTCCTTGCGATGGGGCCGTGCCGTAGCCCAACAATCAGGCGGCGCGCAATTCCCGCGCAAGCTCTGGCAAACAGGATGCGCCGATGAAACTCCTGCTCATCAACCCGAACATCACCGCGGCGATGACCGACTCGATGGCCGCGGAGGCGCGTCGCTTCGCCTCGCCATCGACTGAAATCGTCGCCGTCACCGCAGAATTCGGCACCCAGTACGTCGAGAATCGCGTCGAGGCTGCCATCGCCTCCCACGCGGTGCTCGATGCTCTAGCAAAGCACGCCGCGGACTGCGACGCCGCCATCGTCTCCGCGTTCGGCGACCCGGGCCTGGCGGCCGCGCGAGAATTCGCCGACATACCGGTTGTCGGCATCGAGGAGTCGGCCATCCTCACGGCATGGATGCTGGGCCGGCGTTACTCGATCATCTGCCTGACGCCGCGCCTGCGCACCTGGTACATCGAATGTGCGCAGGAACACGGACTGGCCGGACGGCTGGCCAGTGTTCGCGCACTCGACGCACCGATTGCCGACATCACGCGCGCCAAGGAGCAATACCGCGACCGACTGACCGAGGCGTGCATGCAGGCGATCGAGCAGGACGAAGCCGAAGTCATCATCTTTGGCGGCGGCCCGATTGCCGGTCTGGCTCGCGAGGCCGCCGGCGCGATCCCGGTTCCGACCTTGGACGGCGTGAGCTGCGCAGTGCGTATGGCCGAAGCGCTTGTCGGCCTGCAGCCGCGTCCAGCCCAGAGCGGCAGCTTTGCCCGGCCGCGTGCAAAACCGGCGAAGGGGCTGTCGCCGGAACTCATGCGCCGCATCACCGGGGAGACGTGACCGGCGACATCTGCCGACGCACTATCGCTTTTGCGGCGGGCCCGGCTTCGGCTTCGGCTTGTCGCCGCCAAGCTGCGACAGGTCGATGCCGTTCACCGTCACCGACGGGCCGTCGCTGGCAATGTCCCAGACCAGGCTCTTGCCGTCCGGCTTCGCCAGGCCGCGCAGCATGATCAGCACCGGCAACGCCTGCTGCAGATCCGGATTGGTGCGCGCTTGGGTCGTCAGGTCGTCCAGACCGGTCGCGGTCAGGTGCGCCTCGCCATGCCATGCGCCGGGCGACGTCACCGTGACATGGCCGGTCCCGTCGACTTTCGCCGGTCCCAGATCGAACGACAGCGTCTCGATGCCGAGTTCGGCGCCGCCATGGGTAAGCAGCGCCGCGATATCGGGAGCGAAGCGGTCCTTGTTGTCGCCGTCCTCCGTCGCATCGAGTGCAAGTTTGGTCAGGTCCGAGGTCTGAATGCCCGACATGCTCGGCCGGATTTCGATATGGTGGGGCAGGTAGGCGGCAACCCTCGGCGGCAGGCTCGGCGTATCCAGGCCGTCGATGCCGATATCGAACCACACGTGCAGCTTGCCGCCGGGCGCCTCGCCGCCGAAACCGACCGTGAGGTGCCGCATGGCGAGTCCACCCATGCCGGCCGCCTCGACCTGGAGCCCATCCACAGTCTCCTCGAGCCGGACGGCGCCCATCATGTCCTGCAGCGATGCGATCATCAGCCGTAACTGTGCGCGGGCCGGCGCCGGCAGTTCCGTCTTGCTGCCCTTCTGCATCACGTCGTCGGGCAACGCGCTGAACAGGGCGCTCGAGGCAGCCAGCAACGCGGCGACGCGGTCACGGTTCACCCCATCGACGCGGCCAAGTGCATGCATGGTCTGCGCGGCAATCGCAATCGCCGCCCCGCCGTTGATCCGTGTGGCGGATTTCCATCCCTGCATGGTCGCATCCATGGTGAGATCCAGCCGGCCTTCCGGTGTGGGCTTCAGGGCCGAATCCACCAGGTAGCTGTCGATGTGCTGTTCCTGATGCTCCTTCGCGTTGTCGGTGGTCAGATCCAGGTTGCCGACGTCGATATGGAGTGTCGATGGCGTTGCCAGGCCGGGATCCAGCACGGCGTGGGTGTCCTGTTTGCCGACGGTGAAAGCCACCTTCATCGGGCCGCCGGTGGCAACGTCGCCGGTATCGGGAATTGTCACCGTGAGGCTAGCGGCACTCGGCATCTTCACGTCGTCGATCGACCATCGACCGCCATCCAGCGGACGCAGCGACGCGGTCATCGCGGAATTGCCGGCGGTCTGGTCGAGGCCGGCGATCGGCAGGGTCACCAGGTAATGGTCGTGTTCGCCGGTAATCTGCCACGGCATATCCGGCAACTTCACCGTCGGTCCGAGCAACCCGCCGAGCCAGTCCTTCAGTTGCTGTTGCAATGCCTGCGCCTGCGCCGGCCCGATGTCATCGGCGCGGGCACCAAATGCGGGGAGCAGCAGCAGGCAGAGCGCAATAAGACGCGATAGGCGCACAACCCGGCCCTCCTCGGCGTGATTTCACGCCGAGGATACCGCGTGATGCGGTCAGGCCGCCACGTCTACCAGCACCAGCTCGCTGGCCGTGGTCGCCGCGATGGTCAGGTCAGTCTCGCCGGTAATCGCCGCGCCATCCCTCGCGTTGACCGCGACGCCGTTCACCGTGACCGATCCGCTGGCGGGCACCAGATATATGCCGCGGCCCGGCGCCAGCGTCAGCTTCGCCGTCTCGCCGGCACTCAGCGTGCCGGCCAGCAGCGCGGCGTCGGCGTTCAGTTCCAGTGCGCCACTGTCGGCATCTTGCGCGCGGCCGCTCGCCAGCACCGTAAGGCCGCCGGTCCGGGGGAATTGCCGCGTGCCCCAGCCCGGCGCCACGCCCCGACGGTCGGGCAGGATCCAGATCTGGAACAGCCGGGTGGCGGTGTCTTCCCGATTGTACTCCGCATGCACGATGCCGGTCCCGGCGTGCATCACCTGCACGTCCCCGGCCTCGGTGCGGCCCTCGTTGCCGAGGTTGTCGCGATGGGTGATGGCGCCCTCGCGGATGTAGGTGACGATTTCCATCTCCTGGTGGGGATGCGGATCGAAGCCGGTACCCGCGCCGATTTCATCGTCATTCCACACCCGGAGGCGGCCGAAGCCCATGCGTTCGGGGTTGTGGTAGTGGCCGAAGCTGAAGTGATGGTGCGCATTCAGCCATTCGTTGCGGAAGCTGCCGAGCCCCGCGAAGGGACGAACCTGGATCATGGGGATCCTCCTCGTTTGGTTGTTCGATATCGAACAATTCGGCGGTGAAGTGGTGCGGCACAGGATGGTCTTCAAGGCTTGGCAGGGTTGCGCGGCTGGACGGCACTGCAATGGGTTTCGCTGCGCTCAACCGATCCCACGGCACACGCCCCACTGCCCGCGGCGGACGCCCTGATGGCTGGCAGGATGGGTTGGGAAACCCATCGGCGAAACCCCGGCCGGAGCTGTCAGGAATCCCAGTCGTCGTCCGCCACATCGGTCGGAGTAAGGCCGAGCTTCCGCAGCAATCCGCCGAGCTGGCGCAGTTCATCACCGTTGAGAGGAGCCATCGCCTGCGCGATATCGGCGGCGTGTGCAGTGAACAACGGCTCGATGACCGTGCGCCCGGCCGTGGTCAGTTCCACCTGCACCGCCCGACGATCGAGTTTCTGGCGGGTCCGGCGAACCAGGCCGCGCGCCTCGAGCTTGTCCACGAGATCGGTCATATTGCCCGGACTGGTCAGCACCTTCTGGCTCAGTTCCCGCTGACTGAGCGGCCCCTTGTGCAGGATCGCCTCAAGCACGCCGAACTGCGTCACCGTCAGTCCGGATGCTGCCAGCCGCGGCTCCACCAGCCCAAGCACCGCCCGGCCTGCGCGCAGCAGTTTGACGTAGGCGTTCAACGCCTCGACCACGCGCACATCGTCCACGCCGAACGGCCTGGCCATCAAATCACCGCACGAGTCGTGAGGCTCAGCGATTCATCATGACCGGCAGCGCGGCACGCTCCAGCACGTGGCGCGTCACGCCGCCAAGGATGAGTTGGCGCAGGCGCGAATGCGAGTAGGCGCCCATCGCCAGCAGGTCGCAGCCGAAATCGCGTGCCGCGGCGAGCAGTCCGGCCCCCACGGAGTTTCCTACCGACTGGAACATCACGATGTCGGCGTGCACGCCATGCAGCGCGAGGTAAGCCGCGAGATCCGGCGCACCGGGACCGCGCCGCTGGTAGCCGTCGGCCGACAGGATGCGAACCGCATCGGCGCGTTGCAGCCAAGGCAATGCGGCCAACACCGCTGACGCGGATTCGGCCGTGCCATTCCAGCCCAGGCAGACGCGGGCGCCGATCATGGTCGGTGCGACCTGGGGTGCGATCAGCACCGGGCGGCCCGAATCGAACAGCACCGCGTGCAGCGCATCGGATGACGACACGTCCTCGCCGGCGTCGGGATGCGGCACCACGGTCAGGTCGGCGAGACGCGCCTGCTGGGCCACAAGGTCTTCCTCGCGGCCGGTGACCGAGGCGAAGCTGGCAGTGGCGCAATCGGCGCCGGGCCGTGCTTCCGACAGCATCACATCGTGCTGCGCGACGAACCGGTCGAACATCGAGCGGACGGCATGCGCCCGTTCGCTGCTCTCCTTCTCGGTGGCCGACATCATTTCCTCGATCATCGCGCCCGAAAGGCCCTCCCCAGCCAGAGGTGCGACGTCGCGACTATCCACGCGCACGTGCAACGCGGTGACATGGGCATTCCACAGTTGGGCGATGGTCAGGCAAGTGGACAGCGCCGCCTCGCCGGCCGCGGTCCCGGTCAGGGGCAGCAACAGCTTGCGAATGGCCATGGCATGGCTCCTTGCTTGCAGGTCTGGTTTGCGTTTCTAGCACGACACGAGCCAATTGCGTATCACGAGCAGCGGCCCAGCGCCGCACGGGCCTGCCCAAGTGCGGTGCCGGCTTCGCTGGCATCAACGGTGACCCAGTTGCCCGCTTGCGGGTTCTTGCGGCCTGCGGCGCGCAGCACTGCGACGGTCGCGTCGGAGGCATCGTTCTCACGGCCGGCGATCCGCGCCTCCAGGATCGGCAACGGCGCCTCGAGCCATAGGCCGACGAAGCGCACGCCAGCGGTTTGCGCTGCAGCTTTGATCATCCGTCGATGGTGCTGATCGATGAACGTGGCGTCGGCGATCACCGCTTGGCCGCCGGCTGCGGTGGTGCGAACCATGTCGGCGAGGGCGGCGAACACTGCCTCGCTTGCTTCGTCGCTGTAGGCCGATTGCGGCAGGCGTTGTTCCGGCGCGGCGCCGTGCTGATGCTTGCGGATCTCGTCGCTGCGCAGGACGAGTGCGCCGGGTGCGCCGCCCAGTTCGGGAGCCAGGGCGCGCGCCAGGGTCGATTTGCCGGTGCCGGGCAGGCCGCCGATTGCCAGAGCGACCGGTGGCGGCGGCCGCAAGTATCGTTCGGTGGCGGCCAGGTAGCGCGCGGCCGGTTCCGCATTCCCACGCCTGGCCTCGACGTGTGCTCGGATCATCGCACGCAGTGACAGGAATACCGGCAGGCCATGTGTCAGTGCGGCATCGCCGGTGCGCGCGACATAGCGGTTCAAGACGCGATTGGCCGCGGCGCGGGCGACACGCTGGTCGAGATCCATCAGCAGGAAGGCCAGGTCGTAGCCCAGGTCGATGGTCGCCATCGCTTCATCGAATTCGAGCGCATCGAACGGCACGGGTTTGCCGTGCCACAGGCACAGGTTTCCGAGGTGCAGGTCGCCATGGGCGCGGCGGATGAAGCCACTGTGCGAGCGTTCCTCCAGCCAAGGCGCGATGTGCTCGAGCGCGGCGAGCAGGTGAGCCTGCCAGTCCTGTACGGCTTTTGCCGACAGGCCGGCATCGAGGGCGGAGCGGGCATTGCCGAGTGTCACGTGCCGCATCGCGGCTGTCGCGCCGGCCTCCTCCCCGGCCCTCCCCTGCTGCGCGCGAAAGGGGGCGGTACTCCCGGTTGCGTGCCCGCTCGCCCGCACAGCGAGGGAGGGCTTGGAAGGGGGCAGCAACCCCTGATGGTACTCCGCAACGGCATCGCCCAACGCGTCGAGCAATTCAGGCGTCAGTCCCCCCGCAGCCGCGATTGCATCGAGGAAGTCCTCAGCCGGCACCCGCGCCATTCGCAGCACCCAGTCGACAACCGGCAACTCGTTATCGGCGGTGTCGCCCAGGACCAGCGCGCCATCCGGGCCTCGCAACAGCGGCACCACGTCCTGATACAGTCCCGGTGCCGCCGGACGATTCAACTCGAGTTCTCGCAGGATGAAGCGTTGCCGCGCCTCGACCGTAGTAAAATCCAGGAATGCGAGGCGCACCGCCTTCTTGAGCTTCCACACCGTGTCGCTGCCGACGAACACCAGCGAGATATGCGTCTCCACCGGCGCCGACCCGGCCAGCTTCAGCAGAAATTCCACCGCCTCGGTCTGTTCGGGCGGCACCGTCATTGACGGGTCAGGGGAACAGCTTGCCGACGGCCCAGCCGCCGTCAGACAGCCTTGCATAGACAGTGCGGTCGTGCAGCCGGAACGGCATGTTCTGCCAGAACTCGAATCTCTCCGGGACTACCCGGTAGCCCGACCAGTGCGGCGGGCGCGGAATATCGTCGCCGGGATACTTCGCCTCGTACTCCGCCAGCCGTCGTTCCAGTTCCGCCCGTTGCGCCAGCGGGCGGGACTGGTCCGACGCCCAGGCGCCCAGCCGGGAAATCCGCGCGCGCGTCGCGTAATACGCATCCGCCTCGGCATCGGTGACGTGTTCGACGCGGCCCTCGATGCGGATCTGGCGGCCCTGCGGCTTCCAATGAAACAACAGTGCGGCCCGCGAGTTGGCGGCCAGTTCACCGGCCTTGCGGCTCTGCTTGTTGGTGTAGAACACGAAGCCCCGATCGTCCGCGCCTTTCAACAGGACGATGCGGGCCGACGGCATGCCGTCCGCGCCCGTGGTCGCCAGCGTCATGGCGTTGGCGTCCTCCGGCTCGTGCGTCCACGCCTCGGCCATCCATTCCTGGAACTTTGCGAATGGATCGGTGACGTGCTGAAGGCTGTCTGGCATTTGTTGGTCTTCCTGACGGAACGGGCGCACTGTGCCGCCGCGCGGCCGGCCCGCCAAGCCGTCATCGGCTCTTGCCCCGCATCGCTGGCCTGTGCCACCACCGGCAGCAACGGACGCCGCCTTGCAAACGCCGGACCCCGCAAAGGATCGACCATGGCCGACAGCGCCCCTGCCACTGCACCGACCAAAGGCACGCTGATGCAAGGCAAGCGTGGCCTGGTCATGGGGGTGGCGAACGAGCGCTCCCTGGCATGGGGTATTGCCGCCGCCTGCGCCGCACAGGGCGCCGAACTGGCATTCACCTTCCAGGGCGAGGCGCTGGAGCGCCGCGTGCGGCCGCTCGCCGCCTCGGTTCGGTCCGATCGCGTGTTCGCCTGCGACGTCGCCGACGAGGCCAGTATCGATACGGCATTCGCAGCGCTGCAGGCGCACTGGGACGGGCTCGATTTCCTGGTCCACGCGATCGGCTACGCCGACAAGGCTTATCTGCGCGGCCGCTATCTCGACACGCCGCGTGCAGCTTTCCTCCAGGCGCTGGACATCTCCTGCTACTCGTTCACTGCGGTCGCCCAGCGCGCCGTGCCGATGATGCGCGCCGGCGGCAGCCTGCTGACGCTGACCTATGTCGGCGCCGAGCGCTGGACGCCGCACTACAACGTGATGGGCGTCGCCAAGGCCGCGCTGGAGGCTTCGGTGCGCTACCTGGCGGCCGACCTGGGCGGCAACGGCATCCGGGTGAATGCGATCAGCGCCGGGCCGATCCGCACCCTGGCTGCGTCCGGCATCGGCGACTTCCGCTACATCCTGCGCTGGAACCAATTGAATGCGCCGATGCAGCGCAATGTGACGATCGAGGATGTCGGTGGCGCCGGGGTCTATCTGCTGTCGGATCTGTCGTCCGGCGTCACCGGCGAGGTGCACCACGTCGATTGCGGCTACCATATCATAGGAATGAAAAATCCAGCCGCACCTGACATCGCCATCGTCGAGGGATGACCACGAGCGCCCACCCCCGGCCGTGACAGGGAGCAAGGCCACCCCGCCATGTCACACAACAGCTTCGGTCACCTGTTCCGTGTCACCACCTGGGGCGAGAGCCACGGGCCGGCGATCGGCTGTGTGGTCGATGGCTGCCCGCCGCGCATTCCGCTCTCCGAGGCAGACATCCAGCCCTGGCTCGATCGCCGCCGCCCCGGCCAGTCACGCTTCACCACGCAGCGGCAGGAGCCGGACGAGGTCCGCATCCTGTCCGGCGTGTTCGACGGTGTAACCACCGGAACGCCGGTTGCCATGCAGATCGACAACGTCGATCAGCGTTCGCGGGACTATTCGGCGATCGCGGCGCAGTTCCGACCCGGACATGCCGATCTCACCTATGAGCTGAAATACGGCATCCGCGACTATCGCGGCGGCGGCCGCTCCTCGGCGCGCGAGACGGCGATGCGCGTGGCTGCCGGCGCGGTGGCCCGCAAGGTGCTGGGGGACGGCGTGCGCATCCGCGGCGCTCTGGTGCAGATCGGCCCGCACTGCATCGATCGGACGCGCTGGGATTGGGACGCGCTGGACGACAATCCATTCTTCTGCCCGGACCCGGTGATGGCGGCCCAGTGGGAAGCCTACCTGACCGCGGTCCGCAAGGCTGGTTCGTCCGCCGGTGCGGTCATCGAAGTGGTCGCCGATGGTGTGCCTCCGGGCCTCGGCGCGCCGATCTACGGCAAGCTCGATGCCGAGATCGCTGCGGCGCTGATGTCGATCAACGCGGTGAAGGGCGTGGAAATCGGCGAAGGGTTTGCCGCTGCCGCTTTGTCCGGCGAAGCCAACGCCGACGAGATGCATATGCGGGATGGCCTGGTGGACTTCGCGTCGAACCATGCCGGCGGCATCCTGGGCGGCATCTCGACCGGCCAGCCCATCATTGCCCGGTTCGCGGTGAAGCCGACCAGCTCCATCCTGACGCCGCGGCAGGCGGTGGATCGCTCCGGCCAGGACATCGAGATCGCCACGAAGGGCCGTCACGACCCCTGCGTCGGCATCCGCGCCGTGCCGGTGGGCGAGGCGATGCTGGCCTGCGTGCTGGCCGACCACCTGCTGCGCCATCGCGCCCAGAACCCCGACGCTCCGACCACGGCTCGTTTGCCGCGCAACTGACCGGGCGGACCACCGCCAGGGAATGAAGCAGCATCGGCGCGCGTCTATCCCGGCGGACACCAGCCGCGATGCAGCCACAGCCCCTCGCTTTCGATCCGCATGCCCTCGACGCCTTCGTCGCGCTGGTCGGCGACCACGGCTGGACGGCCCGCATGGCCGAGATCGGTCGACGCGCCACGTCCGGGCCTCGCGCCGGACAGGCAGTCCGCCAGCGCCATGCGCTGGAACTGGCGATCGACCGCCTGCGCGGACCGCTGATCCGCCCGCCGTCTCCCGCTGAACGGCACGCCGCGCAGCTTGCCGCGGCTGCAGTGGCGTTGTCCCGGGAACTCGGCAAACAGGGCGCAAAGCGGCTGCACGACGTCCTGCTCCTGGCGCTGTCCGGCCATGGCACACTGGTGCCGGTCTTCCACATGCTGCGGACCGCAGCATTGCAGCGTTCGCGCGGGTTCCAGGTCCGCTTCGCCGGCCTGGAAAACGGTGCGCCGTACGATCTGCTGCTGTCGCGCGGGTCGCATGAGGCGGAGGTCGCCTGCGACGTGGTCTCGGCGGAGGACGGCAGGCTGGTGCATCGCAGCGCCTGGTTCCGCCTGGCCGATCGGGCCGATGCGGACTTCCGCTCCTGGCTCGCCAGCTATCCCGGCCGGTACCTGCTCAAGATGACGCTGCCCCACGGCCTTCAGGAGCAGATGGATGACGCGGCCCTGGAAACCCTGCACGGGCGCATCCAGCGACTGCTGGTGACGCAGGGGCGCCAGGACCACGATGCGGCGGCGGTGCTGCGGATCGAGCCCCTCATGCTGGCGACGCCGCAGTCGGACGACTCCGGCCTGCTGCCGTCGCTGCGGCGGGAGTTTGGTCCGGAGGCGCATCTCTCCGTCACCATGGGCGGCGATGGCATGTTCGTGATGGCCGCCCGGGCCGGTCGGGAAAACCAGGTGGCCGTGGCGCTCCGGCGTCGCCTTTTCGCCATTGCCCCTGACCGCCTCAGCGGGATCCGCCCGGGCATCCTCGCGATGTTCATCGAAGACACCGATCGCAGCGAATGGCGTGGCCTGCGGGATCGCCTGGAGCTGGAGGGCGAGGCGCGTCAGTTCCTGGCCTACAAGGCGGCAAAGCCCGTCGTCGCGGTTACCTGCGCGTCGCGATTCGAGCTGTTCGGGATGGCGGAACCGGACGCGGCGGGCGACGGCGAACTGCGTTTTCGCAATCCCACGCATCCTCACGCAAAGTCTGCGGCGTTGGCTCCGGCAGTGCTGTCGTCAGTGTGATCGACCGGCCAGCGGTAACCGGATGTCAAGCACTCCAAATCCATAACGCTGCCGCGAGGCCGCCACGATTTTGCGGTTTCGTTGCGCCATGAACGCAATTGGAGAGGTTCGAATGACGGACGCCGACTACGCCCGGAAACTCGACGAACTTGATCGGTTGCTGAACGATCCGGACGTGCCGATGGAGCCGGCGAAGGTATGGTCTCTCCTGGCCGAGATTGCCCAGCGCGATCAGGCCGGCGCAGCGCACGCTGGTCCGGGCCACGGTTGACACCGCAACCTCAGTCCCTTTCCGCCGCAATCAGGAACTCGCGGTTACCCTCCGGGCCGATGATCGGGCTTTCGGTGATGCCGAGCACGCGCCAGCCCGGCAGCGCGGTCCACCATGCGCGGACGCGGTCGCAGACGGCCAGGTGAACCGCGGCATCCCGCACCACGCCCTTGCTGCCAACCGCCTCGGGTCCGGCCTCGAACTGCGGCTTGATCAGCGCCACCGCCCAGGCCCCCGGCGCGCATAAGTCGAGCGGCGCGGGCAGCAGCGTTGCCAGGCCGATGAAGCTGGCGTCGCACGCCAGGGCGGTGATCGGGTCGGCAATGATGTCGCGGTTCAGGTAACGGGCGTTGGTTTTCTCGTGCACGACGACGCGCGGATCGGTCCGCAGCCTCCAGGCGAGCTGGCCGTGGCCAACGTCGACCGCATGGACCTTTGTCGCACCGTGCGCCAACAGGACGTCGGTGAAGCCGCCGGTCGAGGCGCCGACGTCGAGGCAGAGGCGGCCTGCCGCCGACAAGGCGAAATGCGTCAGCGCATGGTCGAGCTTGAGCCCGCCGCGCGATACCCAGGGATGATCCTGGCCTCGCACTTCCAACGGGGTTTCCGGCGGCAGGGTCTGTCCGGCCTTGTCGATGCGCCGTTCGCCGCTGAACACCTTGCCGGCGAGGATCAGGGCCTGTGCGCGCGTGCGGCTTTCAGCCAGGCCGCGGTCAACCAGCAATTGATCGGCTCGCGGCCGCAGCAGATGCCTCGGTGGCAGGTGACCAACTCCGCTACTCCAAAGGTCGCGACGACAACGTGCCATCCGCGTGTTCGACGATGGCGGCCACGCGCGCCTCGGCCTCCGCCAGTTTTGCCTCGCAGTGCCGACGCAGGGCTGCGCCGCGTTCGTAAGCGGTGATGGCATCCTCCAGCTTCTGCTGGCCGCTCTCCAGCCCGCGCACGATCTGCTCCAGTTCAGCCAGCGCATCCTCGAACGACAATGCGCTGACATCGGCGGCCTTTGCTGGTTGCTTGTCCGACATCGCTGCTCCTCAGGCCTGCATCAGGCTGCGCACATGGGTCGCGGCCGACGCGGCCAGGGCGTCCAGGTCATAGCCGCCCTCCAGTACCGAAACGAGGCGTCCGCCGCAATGCGTCGCGGCGATACCCAGCAGTTCCTGGGTGATCCAGGCATAATCCGCGGTCTCCAGGCGAAGCTGCGCCAGCGGATCCGATTTGTGCGCGTCGAAGCCGGCAGACACGATCAGCAGCCCGGGTGCGAAGCGATCCAGTTCGGGCAGGATGGTGCCTGACCAGGCCGCCCGGAATGCTGCACTGTCCGAGCCCGGACGCAGCGGCGCGTTGACGATGTTGTTGGCGGTGCCGCGCTCCCAAGGCTCGCCGCTGCCGGGATAGCACGGGTGCTGGTGGGATGACGCGTAGAACAGGTCCTTGTCGGCAGCAAACATCGCCTGGGTGCCGTTGCCGTGGTGGACGTCGAAATCCACCACCGCGACCCGCTCTACGCCCCATTGGGCGCGCGCATGCAGCGCCGCAATCGCCGCGTTGTTGAACAGGCAGAAGCCCATCGGGCGGGACGGTTCGGCATGATGCCCGGGCGGCCGCACCGCGGCGAATGCGGCGCGCGCCCAGCCTTCCATCACCGCATCGACGGCGGCCACGGCGGCGCCTGCGGCACGCAAGGCGGCCTCGGCGCTGCCGGCGCTCATCGCGGTGTCGGCGTCGAGTTGCACGATCTCATCGTCGGCCGGGCGGATCGACAGGATCGCCTCGACGTAATTCGCCGGGTGGACGCGGGTGAGTTGGTCAGTGGTGGCGTGGGGAGCCGCCTCGCGCAGCAGGTCGGCGAATTCCTCGGTCTCCAGCGCAGCGAGCACTGCGCGCAGGCGGTCGGGGCATTCCGGGTGATGCGGGCCGTTTTCGTGCCGGAGGCAGGCCGGATGCGTGATCAGCGCGGTGGGCATCTCAGGCGTCCTTTGCCTCTGGTTCGATACGGCGGCGGATGACGAAGCTGTACACGCCGTTCTCCTCGCTCCAGGCCAGCAGCGCGTGGCCGGTCTCCTGGCAGAAGGCCTGGAAGTCGGCGACCGAGGCGCGGTCGGTAGCCAATACGCGCAGGCGTTCGCCAGGTGCCATGGTGCGCAATGCGCGGTTCGCCCGCAGCACCGGAATCGGGCAATTGGTGCCCTTCATGTCCAGAAGTGTCTCGCTCATCGGCGGCATCCTGCGGCGGGGTTGAGCACGGAGCAAGGTGGCCCCCGCGCGGTCCGGTGAGCGAACGGACGGTCCTGCGATCTAGGGCGAAATTGCTGCCCATGTTAACAATTGCCGACTGCCCTGTCGCCACCTGTCGAGCAGAGACCGCACCATGACCAAGCATCGCATCGGCATCGACCTTGGCGGCACCAAGATCGAAATCGTTGTCCTCGCGCCGGACGGCAGTGAGCGCCATCGGCACCGGATCGAGACGCCGCACGGCTACCACGCGTCGCTCGAAGGGATTGCTGGGCTGGTGCGTGAAGCAGAGGCGCAGCTTGGCATCACCGCCACCGTCGGCATCGGCATTCCCGGCGTTATCAGCCCGGTCACCGGGCTGGTGAAGAACGCCAACTCGATCGCCCTGAACGGCCATGCATTCGATCGCGACATCAGTGCCCTGTTGGGTCGCAAGGTGCGGGTGGAGAACGACGCGAACTGCTTCGCCCTGTCCGAGGCGGTCGATGGCGCCGGCGCCGGCCATGGATCGGTGTTCGGCGTCATCCTTGGCACCGGTTGCGGCGGCGGTGTCGTCATCGACGGCGAGGTACTGCGCGGACGCAACCACGTCACCGGTGAGTGGGGACATAACCCGCTGCCCTGGCCACTTCTCGACGAACTGCCAGGACCGCATTGCTGGTGCGGTCACTGGGGTTGCCTGGAGTCCTGGATCGCCGGGCCGGCCCTGGCGCAGGACTGCGACGGACCGGGCGCGCACGATGCTTCATCGCTTCCCGCGCGCGCTGCGGCCGGAGATGCGCGGGCACAGGCGGCGCTGGAGCGCCATACCGACCGGTTGGCGCGTGGGCTGGCCCATGTCGTCAACCTGCTCGATCCCGATGTGATCGTGCTTGGCGGTGGCTTGTCCAACATGGATCACCTCTACAAAGCGCTGCCGCCGCTGGTGCGTGGTTATGTGTTCAGCGACGTCGTGCAGACGCCGATCGTGCGCAACAGGCACGGCGATTCGTCCGGCGTGCGCGGTGCCGCATGGCTGTGGCCGGCCGAGGGCTAGCGAAACCCGTTCGCGACCACATCCGGTCATGTTACGCTGCGGGATCTTGCAACGTAACAGCGGCGAGCATGGCAGCAGCATTATGCCGCGACTGTTCGACTGTGCCGGATGACCCGTCCGCGGCCAGGTGTCCGGCGTGCGATGGAACGCGCATCGTGCGGCATTCCGAGTTGTTCGACCTGACCATCGCGCATATCGATTGCGACGCGTTCTACGCGAGTGTGGAGAAGCGCGACCGGCCGGAGCTTGCGGCAAGGCCGGTGATCGTCGGCGGCGGCGTGCGCGGCGTGGTCACCGCGGCCTGCTACGTCGCCCGGATTTATGGCGTGCGCAGCGCGATGCCGATGTTCAAGGCACTGAAGGCGTGTCCCGACGCGGTGGTGATCCGTCCGAACTTCGCCAAATACGTCGCAGTCGGACGGCAGATCCGCGCCATGATGGCGACGTTGACGCCGTTGCTGCAGCCCTTGTCGATTGACGAGGCGGTGCTTGATCTGGCCGGCACGCAGGCGCTGCACGGCGCACCGCCTGCGATGGTGCTGGCGCGATTCGCGCGCGAGGTCGAAGCGACTGTCGGCGTGACGGTGTCGGTCGGGCTGGCGGCCAATCGGCTGATGGCAAAGATCGCCGCCGGCCGCGACAAGCCGCGCGGTTTCGCAGTGATCGGCGCAGCGGAGGCTGCGACGCTGCTGGCGACCGAACCGGTCCGGCTGCTGCCTGGGGTCGGTCCCACCCTGGCACGCCGACTTGCGGCACAGGGGATCACCCTGCTTGGCCATCTGCAGGTCCTGAGCGACCGCGATGCCCGGCGCCGGCTCGGCGAGGACGGACCGTCGCTGGTCCGCCGCGCGCGCGGCGAGGACGACAGGCGGGTCGATCCATCGCGCGAAACCAAATCGATCAGCGCGGAAACTACGTTCGATACCGATCTGACCCGGCCGCAGGATCTGCAGGCGCATCTTTGGCGGCTGGCCGAGAAGCTGGGCCGACGGCTGAAGGAGCACGAACTCGCGGCTGGAGGCGTGGTGCTGAAACTGAAGACGACGGACTTCGCGATCCGCACCCGCGCCAGTCGGCTGCCGAGTCCGACGGTGCTGCCCGACCGTTTGTTCGAGGCCGCCAGCGCACTGCTGATGCGCGAGGCCACCGGCTCGGCTTTCCGGCTGATCGGCATCGGCGCCAATCCGCTGCTGCCGTTGGCCGAGGCGGATCGAGGCGATCTGGCCGACACCGAGACGCCGCGCCGCGCGGCCACCCAGGCAGCGATCGATACGCTGCGTCAGCGCTTCGGCGACGCGGTCATCGGCAGGGGGAGGGGGCTCAGTCGCCGGACGACGAGCGCCTGAACCGGGCTTTCACGGCAGGAGCGGCGGAATGCGCAGCGCATTCCGCCGTTCTGCTATGCCTCGGGCGGTGCGGCGGCGATTGGGATTTCCCGGGATTCCGGCTGGTCGCCGGTGCCCGGGGCACGCCCCTCGCCAACCTCTTCCGGCTCGTTGGCCGGCTGGGCGCCCTCCTCGTTGCCATAGGGTCGGCGCTGCTGCTGGCCGCCGTGCTGCTGCTGGCCGTTCTGCTGGTTCTGCTGCGCCGCCTGGTTCATCGCGTTCAGGATGCGGAAATAGTGTTCGGCGTGCTGGAAGTAGCTCTCCGCCATCACCCGATCGCCGCCACTGGTCGCGTCGCGCCCAAGCTGCAGGTATTTCTCGAACAGCTGCTGTGACGTCCCACGGATGCGGAGATCGGGGCCGTTGCTGTCGAAGACGTGGTTGCGATTGAGCGGGATACCGCCACTGCTGCCGCCGCCCTGGTGTCGGAAGCCGCTTCCACCGCCACCGCCGCCGCCACCACCGGGTCGATGGCCTCGTCCACGCATACGTTTCATGTTCATAGCTGTTGCCGTCGCGCCTTCTCATTTGCAGGCCGACCGGGGATGCTGAGACGCGCGGGTCAACCCATCGGCGTCCCGGGGGCAGCCCCCTCGGCCAGGCTTTCAACCATCGGCATTGGTACCGGCAAGCACCCCGACCAAACGGGCCAAGGTGCCATGGGTAAGCCGCCGTGCGGCTGACCCTGCCGGGTAAGGAAGCTAGACTGCCCCTCTCGCGATGCCAAACGGTTTTTTCATGGCAGAGCCGATTGAAGCACCAAAGCCCTGTCGATTCCCGATAAATCCTGCCGGAGCGTGGCCGCGAAGCCAGCCTCCCGGGCCAGTTCGGCGACTGTCTCGGCCTGGCCAGCCCCGAGTTCCAGCACCGCGACCCCGGTCCTGGTCAGCAGGCGCGCAAGGTCCGGGACCACCGCCCGATAAGCCGAATAGCCATCCGGGCCACCGTCCAGCGCCACTTCGGGCTCATACTTGGCCACTTCGGGCATCAATCCGGCCAGATCCGGACTGGGAATGTAAGGCGGGTTGCACAGGATCAGCTCGAATCGCGCGCCCAGCGCGGCGCCCCAGTCGCCGCACAGGAACGCCGACCGGTCAGCCAGGCCCAGGGTAGCGGCATTGTGCGCCGCGAGGGCGGCGGCGGCGGCAGAGCGATCTACGCCGATTCCGAATGAATGGGGGAACTCGGACAGCGCCGCGAGCAGCAGGCACCCAGTGCCGGTGCCAAGATCCAGCACGCACCTGGGTTGGGCCCGCGAGGCGAAGGCCGCCAAGGCCGCCTCGATCAGGGTCTCGGAATCCGGCCGCGGAACCAGAGTCGCCGGGGAAACCGCAAGGTCCAGGCTCCAGAATTCGCGATGACCCAGGATCAAGGCCAGCGGCTCGTGAGCCTCACGCCGGGCGAGCAACCCGGCGAAGGCATCCGTGAGGACAGGCGCAGCGAGGTCCCGCAGCAGTTCGGCCGGCGTGAGGCCGAGGGAATGGGCCAGCAGCAGCCTCGCCTCCAGGCGAGGGCTGTCGATGCCGGCCATGCGCAGGCGGTCGGCGGCCTGCTGGAGTGCGTGGCGGGCGGTGCTGGTCAGCGGTGAACCGAGCCCGGCGTCGGCTCAGGCCGCCGGGCTGGCTGCCCGCTTGGCCTGCGCCCGCAGCAGCCGGCGCTTCAGAGCCATGGCGTCTGTCGTCAGGCGGCTGTTCGGCGTGCCCAGGAGGTAGGCGTCGATGCCGCCATTGTGCTCGACCGTGCGGATGCCCCGGGTGGACAGCCGCAGGCGCACGGCCGTGCCGAGGATGTCGGACAGCAGCGACGTATCCTGCAGGTTCGGCAGGAAACGGCGGCGGGTCCGGTTGTTGGCGTGGCTGACGTTGTTACCGGCCAGCACGCCCTTGCCGGTGATCTGGCAGCGGCGGGACATCGCGGAAGACCCCTATCGGGTTGGACGGGGCGGGTTATGGCGAAGCCGGCAGGGGGCGTCAAGCGTTCCACCGGCACGCCGGCAGGCCGGGGCTTTGCCCCTGACCCACCAGAGGGCGCTGCCCTCTGGGCTCCCGCCAAGGGCACAGCCCTTGGAACCCTTCACTTTCGGATTGCAAGGGCTCCGCCTTTGCTGGGGGTCCTGGGGGCAAAGCCCCCAGGCGGGCTTCAGGCTAGAATCCCCCTACAGGTATTTCGCCGGCCGGATCATCGCCCGCCACATATGCGCCACCGGGCTGTTGTCGAAGCCGAGGCCCTGTTCCGGCTGGCGGAAGTTCCGGCCGATCACGTCGGTGAACTCCTCCAGCTCGACCTTCGCTTCCGGATCGAACGAATAGATGTCGTGGACTGTGATCATCCGGCCCGACATGTACCATTTGTGGTCGCGCATCCGCTTGTAGTCTTCGTCTACATACGGGTCGGGGCGGTAATCGGCGCCGAACGCCTTGATGTAGGATTGCGGGTATTCGTAGCCGACCGACGGGTCGGGATAGAACCGCAGCACCTGGTGCGCGCGGATCGCCCAGGTGACTTCCTCATCCACGTATGGCTCGACGAGTTGGGCGCCCCAGTAGCCATGGTCGCCGCGGATGAAGCCGATGGTCGAAATGTCGTGCAGCAGGCAGGCGAGCACCATGTTCTCGGGCAGCCCGGCCTTCACGGCGTGCCTGGCGCTCTGCAGCAGGTGCGCGGCGGGACCGAAGCGGAATTTGAAGAAGTCCATGAGGGTGGGCTTCTCCGGCATCGGCGGCAGGCGCGGATCGTCGCCCATCAGCACGCGCGCGTTGGGGTTCTTTGCCATGATCGCGTTGGCATTCACCGCCGGGCCCATGTCGCCTTCAGCCATGCTGTACAGCCGTGACTTGACGACGATGTAGTCGAGCTCACGGCTCATTTTATCTTCGAGGGCGTCGGCGCGTTCGGACAGGGTCGCCGTTTCGTTCATGGGTTTTCTCCTGGACGGGCGTGTGTCTGCAGAACAGCGTAGCAGGTTGTGGGCGATGGCGTCGATTGGCCCTGGCATCGATCCACTGGGCCCGAGTTCCCTTTTGCGGCGGCTGTGGGATAAAGCCGGTTACGGCAGCGCTGGCCAAAGCGCGCATAGGGGATGGAGGCGGACATGCATCGATCGTTCGCGGCTGGCGTGGCTTTGCTGCTGTCTCTAGCGGCACCGGCGTTGGCCGACGACACGCCCAGGCGCGGTGGGATTCTCACCTACATGATCCCGGCCGACTCGCCTCCGAGCTTCGACGGCCATCGCGAAAACACCTTTGCGACGATCCACTCGGTGGCGCCGTTCTACAGCGTGCTGATCCGTGCAAACCCCGACAACCCGGCAGCCACCACCGAATTCGTCTGCGATGTCTGCATCACGATGCCCACGCCGACCGACGGTGGTCGGAGCTACGCATTCGCGATCCGCGACGATGTCAAATTCCAGGACGGCTCGCCGCTGACCGCCGAGGACGTGGCAGCAAGCTGGAACAAGATCATCGACCCGCCGGAAGGCATCATCAGCGTGCGCCGCGGCTATTATTCCATGGTGGACAGGATCGAGGTGCCGGATGCGAAAACCGTTGTGTTCCACCTCAAATTCGCGACCGCGGCGTTTCTGCCTGCGCTCGCCGACCCATATGCCTTCATTTACAAGAAGGCGATCCTCGACCGCGATCCCCATTGGTTCGAGCAGAACATCATGGGATCGGGTCCGTTCCGATTTAAGGAATATCAGTCGGGACAGTCGATTTCCGGCGTGCGAAATCCGGATTACTACCGCCCCGGACTGCCGTACCTGGATGGCTTCGTCGGCATTTTCGCCGACAAGCAGGCGGTTCGGGTGGCCGCGATCAAATCCGACCGCGCGGCGATCGAATTCCGTGGCTTCCCGCCGGCGACGCGCGACGAACTGGTCGCTGCCCTTGGCGACAAGATCACCGTACAGGAAAGCGACTGGAATTGCGGCGCCCTGGTCACGCCGAATCACACACGGAAGCCGTTCGACGATGCCAGGGTCCGCCGCGCCTTGACGCTGGCGATCGACCGTTGGCATGGCGCGGTGCCGATGTCGCGGATCACGGTCTCGCGGACGGTCGGCGGGGTGGTCTTCCCCACCTCGCCTCTGGCCGCGAGCAAGGAGGAACTGGAGCAGTTGGCCGGCTACTGGCCGGACATCGAGAAATCGCGGGCCGAAGCAAGGCGGCTGTTGAAGGAGGCCGGCGCAGAGGGGCTGACGTTCGAGCTGCTCAATCGCAATGTCGATCAGCCGTACAAGTTCAACGGGACCTGGGTCATCGACGAATGGAGCAAGATCGGCTTGCGGGTCAGCCAGCGCGTGCTCCCGACCGGTCCTTATGAAGAGGCGCTGCGCCATGGTGATTTCGCGGTGGCGATCGATGCCGAGTGCCAGAACATCGTCAACCCGTTGCTCGACGGCACCAAGTACCTGCCGCGCTCGGTGTCCGACGCGAATTACGGCAACTATGACGACGCGACGGAAATCGACATTTACAACCGGATGCTGCGGGAGACCGATTTCGCGCGCCAACGCGACCTGATGCGGCAGTTCGAGCGGCGTGTGCTCGACACTGAAGCACACGAGATGTTCCTGCTGTGGCGCTACCGCATCGTGCCCTATCGCAGCTATGTCAAAGGCTGGAAAATAAGCCCGAGTCACTACGTCAACCAGGATCTGGCGACAATCTGGCTCGACAAATAACGGCGACGGGGACTCAGATAGTATGCAGACCTACGACTACATCGTTGTCGGCGCAGGTTCGGCCGGCGCGGTCGTCGCCAACCGGCTTTCGGCTGATGCGCGCAACAAGGTGTTGCTGCTGGAGGCCGGTCCCGCCAGCCATCCCTGGTCCCGCATCCCGATCGGCTACGCGAAGCTGATCAACAATCCGGCGGCCAACTGGCTGTATGCGTCGGAACCCGAGGCAAACGCCAACGGCCGCAAGCTCCCGGTGCCGCGCGGGCGCTTGCTCGGCGGTTCCAGTTCGCTGAACGGCATGGCGTTCGTGCGCGGCCAGGCGCAGGACTTCGATACCTGGGCGCAGATGGGAAACCAGGGCTGGAGCTACGCCGACGTCCTGCCGTTCTTCAAGCGCATGGAGAGCTATGCAGGGGGTGATGACGAATATCGCGGTCGAGACGGGCCGTTGCGCGTGACCAATCCGCTGCCGCGCGACACACTGTACGCCACGTTGATCAAGGCGGCGGCCGAGGTCGGGATCGCCCATAACCCGGATTACAACGGCGCCAGACAGGACGGCATCGCCATGAGCCAGGCGACGATTTCGTCCGGCCGCCGGATGAGCACGGCGCGCTGCTATCTGGAGCCGATCCTCAAGCGCAGCAATCTGCATATCCAGACGGGAGCATTGACGGAAGCACTGTTGCTCGAGGGCAAGCGCTGCATCGGCGTGCGTTATTCCATAGCCGGCGTGACGCACGAGGCGCGTGCAGCGCGCGAAGTGGTGGTGAGCGCGGGAACGATCAACTCTCCGCAGTTGCTGGAGTTGTCCGGCATCGGCCAACCCGACCGCCTGCGTTCCCTGGGCATCGAGGTGCGCCATGCGCTGCCTGGCGTCGGCGAGAACCTGCGCGACCATTTTGCGCCGAGGACGCGCTGGGCGATTGGTGCGAAGGGGATCACGTTCAACGACCGTGCGCGCGGTCTCGGCATGGTTTGGCAGGCACTGCACTACGCGTTGTTCCGGCAAGGCCTGCTCGGCATGGTGGCCGCGCCGATCCGCGCGTTCGTTCGCTCCCGCGAAGGCCTCGAAGCACCGGACGTGTTGCTGGGTTGGGTGCCGATGCTGACCGAGCCCGGCCCGAAGGGTCCGACAATCTCCCGCCAATCAGGAGTGACGTGCTACGCGCATCCGATGCGGCCCGAGAGCAAGGGACACATCCACATCACCTCGTCCGATCCGCGACGCCCCCCGGCGATCAACTTCAACTTCCTGTCGTCGCCGATCGATGCCGAGATCACGACACGCGCCGTCCGCATTGCCCGTTCAGTCATGACCGCGCCGGCGATGGCGCCAATGCAGGTGACGGAGATCGCGCCAGGCGTGTCGCGGAACACCGACGACGAAATCCTCGGTTGGGTCAAACAGGCGGCAGAAACGACGTACCATCCGGTGGGGACCTGCAAGATGGGTTCGGACGCGCTGGCCGTCGTCGATGCCCAGCTTCGCGTGCATGGCGTGGCGGGGCTGCGCGTCGCCGACGCGTCGATCATGCCGACGCTCACATCGGGCAATACCAATGCACCTTCGATCATGATTGGCGAAAAGGCGGCGGACATGGTGCTGAACCATGTCGCCGCCTGACAGTCAGTAACTCGGCATGGTCGAGTACGGCGTGAGTTGCAGTTCGTGCGTCCAGCACGAGCGGTCCTGGGTGTGCAGGTAGTAGAACGCCTCGGCGATCTTGACCGGGTTGATCACCAGCTCGGGTCGGTTCTGCACCTTCGGGAGCGCCCTGGTGCCGGGCGAATCGATGGTGCCGTCGATCACCACGTTGGCCACGTGCACGCCATGCTCGGAGTACTCCTCGGTGAGCACCTGCGCCAGCGTGCGCATCATGACCCGGGGGTAGTACAGCGACTCCCCGGTATATCGCTTGCGTCCACGCAGCGATTTGGAGTTGTTCGAAAACAGGAACGAACCGGCGCCCTTCTTGCGCATTGCCGGCAATACTTCCTTGGCGACCAGAAACGGGCCGCGGCTTGCGATATGCTGCGCGGTGTCGAACATCTCGACCGGAATGTATTCGAGCAGCTCCTTCCCAGGCGGAAGGTCGCGGCCCTCCAGGTATCCCGCGTTGTAGACCAGCACGTCCGGATCGCCGGCGTCGCGACGGATCGTGGCGAACGCCGTCGCGACTGAATCCTGCGACGAAAGGTCCAGCTCGACGATCGTGCAGTCGCCGCCCTGTTCCCGGATCGCCGCAGCCAGTCCCGAAGCGTTGGCTTCGGTGCGGGTCGTCAGCACGACGAAGAAGCCTTCCTTGGCGAACTTCTGGGCAATGGCGCCGCCGACGCCCCAGCGCACGCCGACCGGCAGCTCGCTATCGTCCAGCGGCTTGCCATGCGCGAGCAAGGTATTGCGACCATCCGACTGCCACTTTGATGTGGCGCCGACCACGACGGCGACCTGCTTGCCCTTGGTATTGCGATGTTGGCTCATTTGGATGCGCTTCCTTGTATGCTTGCTGATCGACTTGCCGTCTCAGGCGGTTCGGTTCCAGCCCCACCAGGCACAGAGCGCCTCGCCCATGACCAGCCTTTTGTCCTGGTCGCTCAGCCATGGCAATTCCTCGGTGAACATCGTCACGCATTGTCGCCAGGAACAAGGCATCTTGGTGATGTCGGTACCCCAGAACACGCGATGTGGGCCGAATGCATCGTGGATCTGCCGTAGATACATCTGCATGGTCGGAAACGGGTAGGCCTCGGCGGAATAACCCGGTGCGCCGGTTGCCTTGACCGCCACATTGGGAAACTTCGCCAACGCCAGAAGCTGCGGCATATGGGTCATCGCCGCGGCATCTTTCAGCGTGGTCAGGCCACCGCGCCCGCCCAGGTGATCGATCGTCAACCGAAGTGCGGGGTAGCGTTCGGCAATCCGGCCAATATGCGCCAACGAATCCGTCGCCAGCATGGCAATGGGGACGCCGGCCTTTTCAGCCTCCGCCCAGAGCCAGTCGAGTATGCCATCGGCCAGCCAGGTGCGCGCAGGGTCGTGCAGGAATGTGTAGCGCAGGCCGAGCATTCCGGGCTGGTTCCGCCATCCTGCGATGCGCGCGCGCGAGTCCGGTTTATCGAGCGGCAGCGAACCCATGATCGCGAACCGCCCCGGGTAGTCCTGCACCGCCTTGAACGCCATGTCGGTCGAATTCGGGTCCCAGCCCGGCGGATGGATCACGGCAGCATCGACACCGCCTTCGTCCATCAGGACGACGGCCTCTTCCGGGGTGAAGTGCGTGACCTGCCGATGCGAGAGGTTGCTCGGCAAGCCGGTTCCCCAGAGGTGGATCTGGGCATCCACGATCTGCATGGCATTCCTCTCCTTTCATTCGTGCGATTCGCAGCGTAGCCCGAACGCTCGATCCGGAACACTGGTGACAAGCCGGATCGCCAGGCGTTTGACAATTCATTGTCGGACTGTATGGGTGACATGACCGGGGTGTCCGCAAGATGCGGGCTGAGATCATACCCGTTGAACCTGTCTGGGTAATGCCAGCGGAGGGAGGTCATGTCGGCAGGAATTGGGTATGCGCTCGGTGCCATGGTGTTTTTCGGGCTCGGCGACCTGCTGTACAAGCGCGGTGTCGCGGCCGGCGCGCTCCCGCATCATCTGCTGATGGCGCAGTCGTGGGTGTTCCTGCCGTCGGTTGTCCTGTTTGGCGTGGTCACCGGCTCGCTCACGTTCGTGCCCGGTACTCTATGGGGCACCGTTGCCGGATTATTCATGCTGCTGGGCTTTTATAACTTCGCGCACAGCCTGACGTCCGGCGCTGTCAGCATCAACGCACCCATCTTCCGATTGAGCTTCGTCATAACTGCGGCACTTGGCGTTTTCCTGCTGGGCGAGCCGTTCGATCGCTACAAGGTCGTGGGCATCGCACTTGCTCTTGCCGCGGTTTGGCTGTTGTTGGCAGCGCCGGCTGCGGGAGACGCCAAGAGGCTCGAGAGTCGTGCATCGCTGGTGCGCGTGGCCGTGGCGACCGTGGCAGTCGGGATCGGCAACGTCATCTACAAATACGGTCTGCGGGCGGGTGCGACGCCCGCCTCGCTGATCGTGGCACAGGCCGCGGTGGTGGTCCCCCTCGCCACCGCGACCGCCGGTGCGAAGGACCACAGCATCCGGCCTCCCGGCGTTGCGCTATGCTATGCGTCGGCAGCGGCGATTGTGCTGGCTGTTGCCTTCGCACTCATGGTCGAAGGTCTCGCGCGCGGCGATGCAAGCGTGGTCGTGCCCATTGCACAGATGGGATTCGGCGTGACCGCATTGATCGGATTTCTTGTCCTGCGGGAACCGTTCACGGCGCGCAAGGGCGCTGGCCTGGTCGCCGCACTGGCCGCGCTGGCAACATTTGCCTATGGCGAGGCCCTGATGTGATAGCCGCGGGCGTTGCCGCCTATCTCAGCCGCGGCCCGGTATCCATCCCCATGAATGCCCGCCCGCCGATCGGATACCACTCCGGCCCGACCGTGACGGTCTGGCCGACGACATGCAGATCGCGCCAGCACTCTGACAACCGGCTCGTGCGCTTGAACGACGTGCTGCCGCCGTGCCGGTACATCAGGTCCATCGCCTCACGCGCACAGTCGGCAGCGTGGACAGCGGCAAGGCGGCAACGCGCCCGTTGCTCCAGCGTCGTCTCCTCGCCGCCGGCGATCGCGTTCCACAACTCGGCGATCATTGCGCTGCGATAGATGCGTCCGGCGTTCAGGATCGCATCGGCCCGCCCGACATCGTCCTGCACCTGCGGGTTGTCGCACAGCCGGAAAGTACGGCCGCGTGGAGTCTTCTCCATCGCCAGCGCAATCAGCGCGTCGATGCCGGCGCGCGCGATGCCGGTAATCACCGAGCTATGATGCGGCCCGACCCAGGCAACACTCGGCAAGGCGTAGGTGATCCCCTGCCAGCGTGACCACTGGTTGTCGACCGGGACGCCGACATGCGGGCAGCTTCGCCGCTCCGGCAGGAAGACGTCCTTTACGGTCCAGTCAAAACTGCCGGTACCGCGCAATCCGGCCACGTCCCAACTTCCCGGGACAACTGTCGCTTCGGCGCGCGGAAACACCCCACGCCAGTAAAGCGAACCGCCATCCGGCCGGCGTCGCGGCTCGCCATTCTCGACGATCTGGAAGCTCCCCAGCATCCAACCGGCCTCCTGGCAGCCGCTGCCGAACGTCCAGTGCCCGTTGACCCGGTAGCCACCCTCGACCGGCACCGCCTGGCCGCCGCCCTGCACAGCGGTGCCGGCGATCACGGTCGCGTGCCCGGACGGATAGATCTCGTGCACGCCGTCGTCCGACAAGCCGAGTGTGACGAGTTGGCCGATGCTGTTGTTGGCAATGTTCCAGCCGACCGAGCCGGCGCCCTCGGCCAGCAGTTCGACGACGCGCAGGTAGGTCAGCGGATCGACCTGCAGACCCCCCAGCGCGCGCGGGATGACCATCCGGTAGAAACCGGCAGCGTGCATCTGCTCGACCAGGGCTGACGGCAGGCGCTGCTCGCGCTCGAACTCCTCATGGTACTGGCGGAGCACCGAGCGCAAAGCGGCGGCTTTCTGGACCAGGGGTTGCGCGTCGATATCCGCCGGTAGGCGAGTGTCTTCGGCGATCGCGTCCATTGGCGTCTCCTGCCGACTTGCGGTCGCCCAGCCTGCACGCTTTACCGCCGCACGTCACCCTGCCGCGGTGAAGCGGCCGGTCCCGTCATTTCTATCCGGTCACGAATTGACGACGGCAACCGCCTCGATCTCGACCATGAAATCAGGACCGGCCAGTCGCGTGACGCCAACCGTCGTACTGGTCGGCGTTGCCACGCCGAGATATCGCATGCGCACGTCACCGCACTTCTGGAACTCGTCGAAGTCGGTGACAAAGGTGTTGGTCTTGACGACGTCGGCCCAGGTCGCACCGGCAGCCTTGAGGCAGCGGTCGAGGTTCTGGAAGGTCTGTTCCATCTGGGCGCGCATGTCACCCTTGCCGACGCAATTGCCGTCAATATCGCGGGCCAATTGGCCGGCGGTATAGACGATCTTGCCGGTCCCGCTCACCGTCACGACATGCGAATAGGACGGCTGCCCGCCGGACATCCTGACATTCATGCCGGCCGGCTGAAACCGCTCGATCTTGAGGGCCATTGTTCAGTCTCCCGTGTTGCGCGATCAGTAGTACCCGCTGCCGCCGTTGACGTGGATCGTCTGGCCGGTGATGAAGCCGCCATCGTCGCTGACCAGGAACAGACAGGTGGCGGCGATTTCGTCCACGTGCCCCTGACGCCCCAGCGGAATGCCCGCGGCATTCGGTGTCCGCCCCTGGTACCACTCCGGGTTCGCCCGCGCGGTATCGATGCTGCCGGGAGACACCACGTTGACCCGGATGTTGTGCGGAGCGAATTCCGAGGCCAGCCCACGCGCGAATCCGACCAGGCCCATCTTGGCGGCGGAGACATGCGCACGTCCGCTGCCACCGACGAAGGCGCCTTCGCCGGTGAAGAACAGGATGCGCCCGTACTTGTTCTTCACCATCGACTCGATGACGGCGCGGGTGAGGTAGAGCGCGCCATCGAGCACCACGCCGCGCACTGCCTCCCAATCCTGCATGGTCAGTTCGGTGA
>DATAPW010000194.1:0-37319 GCA_036265005.1 Acetobacteraceae bacterium
GACACGCCCGGCCATGACAGTGGGATCGAAGAGTCGCTATCAACGAGCGGTGGTATAAGCTGCTTCAACGCCCGTCTCCCTATGCATGAGGTGTGACCGCGACACCATAGGAGGCGTCACGATCGCGGATGATGCAGCCGCCTTTGCAATCGTATACGCGACGGCAGCAGTCGCCGCCTTATGCGGTTTCGTGGTAACATTGCGTCCCGCCGACGACGGTTGCTTGCTGGTCGTTTCTCTTCGATCCAAAATGGCTGAGCAGGGAGGCTCTGCGATGAACGTGCGCCCGGATCCCACTTTCCACGCGTCGCCGAAGCTTGCGATGGACGCGCCAGTGGAAGATTTTGCCTATACTTTGTTGCTGAGCCCCGATTTCTTACAACCAGATGTACTGGCCGTCATCGATGTGAAGCCCGGGTCGGCGACCTACAGCCAGGTGGTGCACACGGTGACGATGCCGAACAAGGGCGACGAGTTCCACCACTTCGGATGGAATGCCTGTTCATCGGCCCTCTCGCCACTCACCGGCCACGCGTTTCTCGAACGGCGCTACCTGATCATTCCGGGTATGCGCTCTTCACGGCTGTACATCGTGGACACGAAGCCCCATCCGACCCAGGCACGGATTCACAAGATCATCGAACCCCAGGAGATCTTTCGCAAGACCGGGTACTCGCGGCCGCACACGGTGCATTGCGGTCCGGAGGGAATCTACGTCAGCACGCTGGGTGGCGGCGGGAAGGACGGCACGGACGGACCACCCGGCATCTTCATCATGGACTGCGAGACCTTTGACATCCTGGGCCGCTGGGAGATCGAGCGAGGGTCTCAGGAGAAGCACTACGATTTCTGGTGGAATCTGCCGCGCGACTACATGGTTTCCAGCGAGTGGGCGTTGCCGCCGCAGTTCGAGAACGGCCTCGTCCCCGAGGATCTTCTTTCCAACAAGTATGGGCACCGGCTCCATTTCTGGGATCTGCGAGCAAGGCGCAACGTGCAGACCCTCGACCTCGGTGCCAATCACCAGATGGCGCTCGAAGTGCGGCCCGCACACGACCCAATCAAGGAATACGGCTTCGTCGGCGTCGTGGTCGACACGACGAATCTGGAGGGTTCGATCTGGACCTGGTGGCGAGAGGGCGGAAAATTCCACGCCGAGAAGACAGCGACCATCCCGCCCGAGCCCGCATCCAAGGATCTGCTGCCGCCGTTGCTGCTTCGTCCGGGGTCAGATCCTTGGTTGGCACGCGACGGGCGGTCGCTGGTGCAAATTTGGCCGCGGCAAAATCGCTTGCCACCGGGATGAGGGTGTGCGTCGTCAGCGAGGTCTTTGCACGGGCAGTGCGCGGTCGATCAACTCGGACAGGCGGTTCTTCGCCTCGGCGATACTCTGGTTACTCGTGCAGACAGTAAGGGCATCATATAGCCATTTGTCGAGGCATATGCCGCCGCGGCACACTCCAGCCATCGGACCCACCGGAAGGAGCCAGCAATGCAGTTCGGCGCCGCGATGTTCTTCACCGATGCCTCGATGACACCCGGCGAACTCGGCCCACTGCTGGAGCAGCGCGGCTTCGAATCGCTCTGGGTGCCCGAGCATTCGCATATTCCCGTGGTGCGCTCGAAGCCGTTCCCCGGAGGCCCGGAACTGCCACGGCCGTATTACGACATCATGGACCCATTCCTGGTGCTGACAGCCGCGGCGGTCGCCACAACAACCCTGAAGGTCGGCACCGGCGTCTGCCTGATCAACCAGCGCGATCCGATTCAGACGGCGAAGATGGTGGCGTCAATCGACCAGCTTTCCGCCGGGCGCTTCCTGTTCGGGGTGGGCAACGGCTGGGACAAGGAGGAAATGGAACATCACGGCACGGTGTTCGAAATGCGCCACAAGATGTCGCGCGAACGTATCGAGGCGATGAAGCTGATCTGGACGCAGGAGACGCCGGAATACCACGGCGAGTTCGTCAATTTCGCGCCGATGCAGACCTGGCCCAAGCCGGTGCAGCAACCGTATCCTCCGATCATCGTCGGCGGTGCCTTCCCGTACGGCGCGCGCCGCGCGGTGCGCTACGGCGACGGTTGGATACCCAGCGCCGGCGGACCTGGGCGCAGCAACATCGCCGACACCCTGCCGCAGTTCCGTCAGATGGCGCAGGAGGCCGGCCGCAATCCTGCCTCGCTGCCGATCACCTTGTTCCGGGTGCCGGAGGACCTGGATCGCCTGCAGCGCTTCCGCGACCTCGGCGTGGCGCGCGTGGTGATCAGCCTGCCGGCGGCAAGGCATGATACCATATTGCCGATCCTGGACCGCTGGGCTCCGCTCATGCGGACTCTTGCGGCCTGAACCGGGACAAGAAGGATGCTGTCATGCTGAAGGGCAAAGTCGCCATCGTCACCGGATCGACCAGCGGCATCGGGCTGGGAATCGCGACCGCCCTGGCGCAACAGGGCGCCGATGTCATGCTGAACGGCTTCGGCGACAGGGCGGCGATCGACCGGACCGTCCAGCAGCTTGCCGAGAGGCACGGCGTCCGCACCGCCTACTCGCCGGCCGACATGTCGAAGTCCGCCGCGGTTGCCGCGCTGGTGGCGGAAACCGGCACGACGCTGGGTCCGGTGGACATCATGGTCAACAACGCCGGCATCCAGCATGTTGCGCAGGTCGAGGATTTCCCTGACGATCGCTGGAACGCCGTCATCGCGATCAATCTGTCGGCAGCGTTCCACGCGGCAAAGGCAGCGCTACCGGCGATGAAGCAGCGCAAATGGGGCCGCATCATCAACATCGCGTCGGCACACGGCCTGGTGGCTAGCGGCGGCAAGTCGGCCTATGTTGCAGCCAAGCACGGCCTGATCGGCCTGACCAAGGTGATCGCCATCGAAGCAGCCGACGATGGTATCACCTGTAACGCCATCTGCCCCGGCTGGGTGATGACGCCGCTGGTGCAGCAGCAGATCGAGGCGCGAGCCAAGGCCGCAAACAAGACGGTCGAGGCGGCCACCGAGGAGATGCTGCGCGAGAAGCAACCGATGCTGCAGTTCACCACACCAGAAAAGATCGGCGCATTGGCGGTGTTCCTGTGCGGCGACGGTGCCTCGACAATCACCGGCGCCGCGTTGCCGATCGATGGTGGCTGGACAGCGCAGTGAGACGTCGCGGCCTCACGCTCCCGTGATAGTGATCGGATTTGTTACGACGCCCTGTGGTACCAACTTCAGGGGCGCAAAGAGGGACCTCGCCACATGTTCAAATCTGCAAATGACCTCCAATCCAATGTCAAGACCGTCGCGATCGAGCTGCTGAATGCACGCCTGGCAGATACGATTGACCTGGCGCTGGTGACCAAGCAGGCGCATTGGAACCTGAAGGGTCCGCGGTTCATCGCCATTCACGAGATGCTCGACGGATTTCGCACCCAGATCGACGAGTACGTCGACACGATGGCGGAGCGTGCGGTACAGCTTGGCGGCACGGCCCTGGGAACCACCCAAACGGTGGCGAAGGGCACGACATTGCCGCCCTATCCTACCGACATCCATGCCATCGACGACCATTTGTCGGCGTTGATCGAGCGCTACGGCAAGGTGGCCAATGCGGTGCGCAAGGCGATCGATATGGCGGCCGAGGCGGGTGACGCCGACACCGCCGACATCTTCACCGAGGCGTCGCGAGGCCTGGACAAGGCACTCTGGTTCCTCGAGGCGCACATGCAGGAGGCCGACTAAGACGCGCTCCCGCGCTCAGGGTGTGAGGTAGATCACCGACAACGGTGCTGTGACGGTGGATATTGCACCCTGCCCGCCCAACTAAATTGGCGGAGGGGAGCAGTGTCATGGATAGCTTATCGGCTGAGCCGGTCGAATCGCCGGGCCGGCGGGCTGTAATGGCAGCCACGCCAGCCCGCGATATCGACGCCATTCTGAAGGTGGTCCGCGCCCATGCCATCCTCGGCTGCCTGCCCGAGCAGGACCTGCTGGCACTGGTGCGTCAATCGCCGGTGCGGACGTTGCCGAAGGACCGGGTGCTGTTCCATCTCGGTGACGAGGGCCGATCAGTGGTCCTCGTCCTGCAAGGCTACGTGAAATTGTCCGCCATGGCGGCGCACGGCCGCGAGGTCGTGTTCGAGATCGCCGGCCCCGGCACGGTGTTTGGCGAGCTCGCGGTGCTGAATGGCGCGCCTCGTAAGGCGGATGCGACAACGCTGACCGCGATCCGCGTATTGGCGATCGATGGCGTGTTGTTCAGGAGCATGGTCACGCGTACGCCGGCAGCGATGTTCGCGGCGATCCGCCTGCTGAGCGAGCGACTGTTTGCGATCACCGCGCAGGGCATGGACGCAGTATCGCTGCCGGCGCCGGTGCGGCTGGCCAAGGCGCTGCTCCATCTTGCACAGTTGCATTCGCAACCAGTGAATGGTGGCACGCATATCGGTGTCCGCCTGTCGCAGCGCGAATTGGGTGCGATGACCGGGTTGATTCGCGAAAGCATCAACAAGCACCTGAAGGCCTGGCGGGCTGCCGGGTGGATCGAGCTCGCCGGCGGTTCCGTGACGCTGCGCGATGTGGCTGCGCTGCAGGACTTCGTGCGCGACAACGAGGCGCGCTAGCCCGCCATCAACGGCTCGGCAAGAAATCGCAGCGGCGGAGTGAATCCATTCACTTCGCCGCTGCGTCGTTTGCGCCATCTTCCACCCTGTCAGAACGGCTGACGCGACGAGACGCAGGGCCAGACTGGGGCGCAGTTCCAAAACAACCATGCTCCGTCGCTGATGGAGCGCATCAAGGAGACAGACCATGAAGAAGGCACTTTTCGCGGCACTTGCGGTTCTCGGCCTCTCACTGGCCGCGACCGCACTCGCACCGGCCGCCAACGCCTCCAAGACGTATCTGTTCCAGGCGAACCAGAACAACGACGGCGGCGGCGGAGCCAGCAACTGAACGTGACGGCGACGGCCATGGCGATGGCCGGTCAGCCGATGGAGGCGACGATGGTCGGGACACTTCTGGTTTGCCTGGGAGCTCTGGTCGTCGCCGTCCTCGGCTGTGCCTGGGTGAGGCCGGCTGATGGACGGCAAACAGGCGAATCGACGCAGCAACTGCAACGGTGAAGCGTCGAGGCATCCTGTCTGCTGCGATAGGAAAATTGCATGAGCGATCAGATGCCGAACGATGGGCCGATCCACGGATCGGCCCATCGCATTTGGCGGACCATGCTGGCGACGGGCGCTGCCAAATGGCGTCAAATCCGATCGGATCTACCCAAAGGCAAGGAATTCAAGCAGAAGCCGCGACAGGATTTGGTGGCTACGTCCAGGCAGCCTCGAAGTCCTGCTCTGTTTTCCCGCGATGCCACTCGAGCCACGCTGCTTTGATTGTCTGATACAGGATGGGGCGCTTAGCGCCCCAGGGCGCTTTCGATACATTGCAAACCAGTTTGGTGACCTCGGCGGCAAGGCGTTTGCCTGCCTCGCTGTCGCTGCGGTAGTGCAAACCCATTACCTCCCGGTTGATCGCTATGCGATCGGCCAGCGGGTGCAGCAGCGGGCGCGCCGGGTTCATATCTTCCAGAACCATCTCGAGGAGGCCGGCGATAAGATGCGATTCGGTGGAATGACCGCTGGGATAGGCAGCGTGGCCCGGGACCTCCATTGATGGCAGAAGGGCCGGACGAAGTTGCGACGGACGCGGCCGATTATACTGCTCCTTGTAGTACATCACCATGAACTGGCCGAGGTTCAGGGCGATGATGCAGAGGTCGGTCGTCTCCTTGTGTGAAGCGGCGGTGAAACCGGCCAGCCCCTGAAAATACGGGATAATTCCCGTCGCCTGAGCCAGCGCCTCGGACATCACGCCGTCTCGGTAGCCCATCAGTTGCTCCAGCATATCCAGTTCGCGGCCAACCTTCGCAGGATTGAGTTCGGGCACGCCTGGATCGCATCTCTCCCACCATTTGAATTGGCAGGCGATGGCAGCCATCTCTGCGATGGCAGCCACCGCGCTATTCTCAATCGTCCAGCCGGTGAATTTCTTGATGTCCTCAGGCGGCAAGGGGCCTGGATCGCCGCTCATCTTGTTGTCGTAGAGCTTGTCACCCGCCGGCTTCTCGTTGATCTGCAGCTGTGCCCGCCATCGCAATACCCCGGTCTTGTCGACAACGGGCCACGGCGAAGGGCCGATGGGGCGCGGCACGCCGCCGCCGAGTAGAAGGAGCGCGGCGGAGCCTGCGCCGTTGGCACCGTTGGCACCATTCGCACCGTTGGCCCCATTTGCTCCATTCGCGCCGTTCAGAGCCGTGAATGACATCGCTGCCTCCTCTGTTGGCTTATCGGCGGATTATTCAGGCACGCCCGCAGTCCGCATCTGAGAAAATAACCGGTTTCGAAGGTCCGGGTGAACGAAAGGCGCCCGGTCGTTCTGGTATTCCGACAGGCGGAACTGCGGTTCGCAGATCATCATCTGTCCCGCAACGACCCGGGCCTCGTCTACCTGACCCAACCCAACCAGGGATGCCATAAGAATGCGGTGTGCCGAGGTAAATCCCGGACTGTCGCGCAAAGACATCCTTAGCCAGTTGACCGCCTCCGCTGCGTCGCCGGACGCATAATGCGCCAAGCCAACAAAAAATTGGAAGTAGTAACGATGTGGTCCGTAGGGCGACAGATCGAAGCCCCGGCGCGCGCTCTCGAGTGCCTGATCGCCGCGCCCCAGGTAGGACAGCGATGCGCTGCGCAGCGTCCATGACAGGGCATGGCTCGGGCAGGCCGCCAGCGCGCTGGCGAAGAATGGCAACGCCCCGGCGGGATCCCGCAGGTGGTAGGCGCGGTGATGGCCGGAGATCGCGAAGCCCAGCGCGTTGCGCGGATCGAGCTGGACCGCTCGCGCGGCCATTTCTCCAGCCTGCCGGGCATCCGCGTCGGGTGATTCGCTCCAGGCCTGACCGACGGCCAGGCTGTGCCATTGTGCCGCCCACGCGACCGGCATCGAGTAACCGGGATCTTCGTCGATGGCCCGCCTCAGGTTGGACCCTGCCTCGGAGAACGTTTCGCGTCGCAAGCCGTCGAGATGGTACATCCCCCTTAGCGTAAGATCATACGCCGTAAGGTTTTCCGGACGGCGTCGAAGGGCTCGACGGAGTTCGGCGGCGCGCACGCTGGGGACCACGCCCGCGACCACGCGAGCAACGATCTCATCTTGCACGTCGAATACTTCGCTGTCGGCGGCCTCGATCCGGTCGCTCCAGATGCTGTCACCCTCTTCGGTCTCACGCAGATCGACGACAATGCGCAAACCGCCGCCGCCACGGCGAACGCTGCCGGAAAGGCAATACCGCACGCCCAGCATGCGGCCGACGATTTGTGGATCGTAGCGGCCGACCGGCCAGCCCAGGGCGGCGCTGCGCGCCAGGACCGACAGTTCGTGCAACGCACCCAACGAGATGACCACGTCCTCCAAGACGCCGGAGGCGAAGTACAGGTCGGCCGGATCGCCTCCGAGATTTTCCAGGGGCAGCACGGCGATCGATGGAACACCCGAGAGAAGCGATCGCTTTGGTACGCGAACAGGATCGGGCGGATCCCAAATGAATCCCTGAACCGGCCCCTCGATGTTCCTCAGCGGTAGAATGCCCAGGTCGCGCAGGACCGGCGGATCCGGCAACGCATCAAGTGCCGTCTTGGTCAGTGCGATGCCGCCGGGTGGCGCAACCTCCTGCAATCGAGCCGCGACGTTGACGACAACTCCGTAGACATCATCGTGCGTCGTATACATCTCGCCGCAATCGATGGCGACGCGGAACGCGACCGGCGGGAGTGTGCCTGCGTCGGTCGCGCGCGTGGAACCCTGCACGGCCTGCGCCCAGGCGAATGCGTCCGCGACAGTGGGAAACTGGGCAATGACGCCATCGCCCGTGGATTTGAGAAACTGGCATCCGTGCTTCTGCGCCAGCGGCTGCAGCGTGCCGCGGTACAGCGACATCCATCGCGCGAGAGTCAGTTCGCCCTCGGAGCTCATCAAAATGGAATACCCGACGATATCTGCGATGGCGATTGCGGCCCATTGCCGCTGGTTTTCGGCTAAGGGCTCAGAGCCTGGGTCACCAGAATCGATCATCGGTTCCCCCTCAGCCATAAAACTGTTTTCGCAGGATGAGCGTGTTGCTATGTAAGACCTCCTTCAAGGAACCTCAAGGAAGGAGGTGGCTCGTGCCAGTCCACTACTGCCTGGGTCTTGGAGAAGAGAAATATGCCAGGCTCGCTGATCCTTGGAACTTCGAGCCGTTTGCTGGCGCATTGCGGGCAGACATCGGGGCGGCGCCATTTGATCTGCTCGGACTGTTGCCGTCATTCGCCTGGACCGAACCCAATGCCTTGTCGTCGCACGCGATTGCCCAGCTCAGCTTCAAGAATCATAAGTCTGCCAGTGCCTTCCGGGACTTATTGGATAACAGCAACCTGGCGAAGCGCCGGGTCGGGGGCAAGAAGAGCTATGGCTTCGGGCACGATCCGATCATTTCTGCCATGGACAGCTGGTCACCCATGGGTTCTGACGGCGGGATCTTCGGTGATCGCGGGCTGGCGGACGGACTTACGGGTGTTAGGGCGTTGTGGAGTGTGGCGGGCGACGGTGTGCCCGAAGGCGGTGCGACCGGTGAAGGCGTGAATGTCGTCATCGTCGATCGCGGACTGGAGCGGAACTGGGTCAAGGAGACCATCGAACGGATGGCATCGAGGCGTGGTCTGAGCGACGTGAAGGCCGAACCGGATGTACTGGGCTGGACCCGGTACGAGACCACGGTGTCCGATGGGAGACGGATACGTCGCCCGATTTTTCCTGGCGCAACCGGTTCGGATCACGCGCAGATGATCGCCCGCAACATCCTGGCCATTGCGCCGAAAGCGACCATCTGGGACGCGCCGCTGCTGCCCTTGCAGGACGAGGAGGATGCGCCGCCAAGAATTTCGACCGTCGCGCACCTGTTTCATTGGATCAAGCAGGCTGTCGCCGCAGGCAGCGTATGGTCCTGGGATACCAGGGCTAACGCCCAGGTGGAGGTCCGTACCAGCGGACCATGGGTTGTCGTGAACGCCTGGGGCGTCCTGGATCCGGAGTCGGACCCAGCCTTCAAAGGCTACGCCGATGATAAAGATCATCTCGTGGTCAATGACGTGGCGCGTCTGGATGCCGCCCGTATCGACGTGGTGTTCGCCGCCGGCAATTGCGGAGAACCTTGCCCGGATCCGCGCTGCGGGTCCGAGGACACCGGGCCCAACTGCAGTATTTTTGGTTTCAATGCTCAGCCCGGCGTGTTGACTGTCGGCGCCGTTCGGGCGGACGGATTGCCGGTTGCGCAATCGGCTCAGGGGAAAAGCCGGGTGGTCGGGCTCAAGAAGCCGGATCTCTGCGCCCCCAGTCATTTCCGCGAAGACGACGACGCATCGGAGTGCAACACGGGCACGTCGGCGGCGTGTGCCTACGCCGCCGGTGTCCTGGCCGCGCTGCGAAGCCTGCCCAAAGGCAAAGGCCGCACGCCCGAGAAGATGCGGAAGCTGTTGCGAGACACTGCCCAACCGGCGGGTGCCGGCTGGGATCCGCGTCTCGGCTTTGGCGTTATCGACGCGGAGGCAGCGCTCGCCGCCCTTTAGAGCAGTGTTCGCGTGACTGGAGCAGCGTCGAACTGACGATAGGTTGAGCGGAGCGATACCGATCGCGTGCCGGTGCGTCGGGTACGACGGTGCTGTCAAACCCGCCGCGCACCCCAGAACAGCGGGAAGCCATCGGGAATTCCGCTGACCGAATTCTGCCAGGCCATCGGCTGATACCAGATGCCGACAGGCAGATGCGGCACGTCGATCCAGCATTGGCGCTGGATGTCGGCGGCAATCGCCTTCTGCGCCGCGAGGTCCGGTGCATCGACCCATGCCGCGCGCAGTTCCTCGATGCGCGGGCTGTTGGTCCAGCCGAACCACGCCTTCTCGCCCGTGGTGCGCAGGAAGTGCAGCAGCGGCGTCTGCATGTCGAGGCCGTTGGCGGTGGTGAACAGCGCGCTCCAGCCGCCCTTGTCCACCGGCTGCTTGTTCTCGCGCCGCTCGATCGCGGTGCCCCAGTCCAGCGACTGGACCTCGAGGTTGAAGCCGGCATTCTTCAGCATGTCGGCACCGACATCGGCCATCGCTTTGCGATAGTGCGGATCACTCGGCGCAAGCAGGACGGTCTTCTCGTTGTTGTAGCCGGCGTCCTTGATTGCCGCGCGGACCTTGGCCATGTCGCGCGGGCCGTTCAGCACCTCCATGCCGGCATCGGTCGCCATGTCGGTGCCGGGCGTGAAGATACCGACGCCGGCACGCCACATGGTGGGATCCTCGCCGGCGATCGCGGTCATGTAGTCCGATTGTACCACCGCGCCGAGCAGCGCACGACGGATCGCAGCATTGTTGAACGGCGGCTGCAGGTTGTTCATCTTCATGAAGCCGAGTGTGCCGTTGCGGTCCTTGATCTCGACCTGGATCTTGCCGCTTCGCTTCAGCACCGGCAGCAGGTCCGCCACCGGCAGTTCCCACCAGTCCATCTCGCCGGTCTGCATCGCGCTGGCCGAGCTGCCGTCGTCGGGGCTGGTGTGCCATTCGACGCGCTCGAAATGGACGACCTTGCCGCCGGCGGTCCAGCCGGTGCTGACATCCTGACGCGGAACATAGCGATCGAATTTGGTATAGACGGCGAGCGAGCCAGACACCCATTCATCGGCCTTGAAGCGAAACGGCCCGCTGCCGACCATTTCCGCCACCGCTTTGAACGAGTCGGTCTTCGCCAGGCGCTCCGGCATCATCGCGCACATCGGTGTGGAGATATGTCCGAGCGCGTACGGCAGCAGCCGGAACGGCTTTTTCAGACGGAACTGGATCGTCTTGTCGTCGAGGGCCGATAGTTCCTCGGTGCGTGCCATCAGCAAAGCGCCAATGCCGTCGCGTGGCGCCCAGCGACGGATCGAGGCGACGCAATCGCGCGCCAGGACATTATCGCCGTCGTGCCACAACAGGCCTTCGCGCAGCGTCAGCTTCCAACGCTTGCCGTCGTCCTCGACGGAGTACCCCTCCAGCATCTGCGGCTGCATCTGATACGCGCTGTCCATGCCGAACAGCGTGTCGAACACCATGTAGCCATGGTTGCGCGCGGTGTAGACCGTGGTGACGATAGGATCGAGGATCGTCAGGTCGGATTGAGGGATAAATTTCAGCGCCCCATTGACCGCGCCACGCGAGATCGAGGGTGCCGCGAGGGACGCGACTGCGGCAGCCAGGAATGTGCGACGCCGGATCATCGATCAGCTTCCTCCGTGGTTTCGTTCACGCGGGCTTAGCGGTGCCCGTTTTGACTATGCAGTGGTTCAGTCCACGATGCAGCCTGCGCGGATATCCTGGCAAGCCTCGTTGTTCGTGTCGGCTCAGGCGCACGCACCCTGAGCGACAGCGTTGCGCAGCAGCGTCATGAACGCGTCGGATTCCCACGCACCGCGAAACACCGCCGGCGTCGTGTCCGCGGTTTCGGCGCTGCGCGCCGTGCGGCTGGCCGGGCTGTGGCAATGTCCGAGAGCAAAGTAGGTCACGCTGCCGTCGCCGACGGCGCGGGTGTAACCAAGTACGCGGGTCTTGCCGTCGGGTTGCAGGGAGGTGTCTGTCGGATAGATCGTGCCGATGGCCGGCGAAACGGCGCCCGGACCATAATCCGCGGTCAGCAGAATCCGCGTCGCGCCCGGATCCTGCAGCTCGATGAAATACGGCTCGTCCGTGACCTCAAAGGACGCGCCGATACCGTGGGTGAGCGGGTGATCAACGGCGCTGACATCGACACTGATCCTGCAGATCGGCGGATGGGTGAGGAAGTAGCTGCCGAGAACTGCGTGGTGTTCGGTCTTGACGGTACGGCGTTGGCGCATGCCTTCGACCCTTTGGGCACGACCGCCGCTGGTGCCATGCAAGCCGAGCCAGCTTCCACCGGCCTGCAGCCACTGCTGGATGGCGCGGCACTGTGTGGCATCGGGGTAGGGACCGGCCACGTAGGTGATCAACAGCCGGCTGACCGGCAGCCATTTCTCGACATCGGCAAAGTCGTTGGCGACCGAAGCCGAAATGTCCATTTCGGCGAGCAGTTCCAGCAGCCGCAGCCGCGCGTAATCGTGGTCGTGTCCGCCCTGTGAACCAGGCGGAAAACCGCCGGCAATCAGGTGCACGCGGCCGGACTTGTTCTCGCTCATTGGCTTCCCCCGATCGTTGTTCGGCGTACACGGTGCCCAACGCCGATACGTTGGCGACTATGACAGCATTGGGTCAATCCTGCCTGCACGCGGCGCCGCTTGCCTGGGATGGCAGGCGGCGTGCACCATAGGCTCCCCAGTTTCATAGGCTTCCCATCTTTATGAGGAGCGTCACGTTGGTCACCCAGCATGGCAGCGTCCGGGTCGGCATTGGCGGTTGGACCTTCGAGCCCTGGCGCGGCCCGTTCTATCCGCCCGGCCTGACGCAGAAGCGCGAGTTGGAATATGCCAGCCGCCGCCTGACCTCGATCGAGATCAATGGCACCTTCTACGGCGCGCAGCGACCGGAAAGCTTCATCCGTTGGCGCGAGGAAACGCCTGACGGATTTGTCTTCTCGCTCAAGGGGCCGCGCTTTGCCACCAACCGCCGAGTGCTGGCAGAGGCCGGAGCCTCGGTCGAACGCTTCCTGACTGGCGGCGTGCTGCAATTGAAGGAGAAGCTCGGACCGATCAATTGGCAGATGTCCTCGACCAAACAGTACGATCCGGGCGATTTCGAAGCCTTCCTCAATCTGCTGCCGGCCGAGATGGATGGACAGGCGCTGCGCCATGTCGTCGAGGTGCGGCACTCCAGCTTCGTGCAGCCGGATTTCGTTGCGCTGCTGCGGGCCTATGGCGTCGCCGCGGTCGTGGCCGATCATGCGACCCATCCGCTGTTGCCCGATCCGACCGCGTCTTTCGTTTACCTGCGGCTGCAAGGCGCCTCGGAGGAGGAGGATACCGGTTATTCGCCGGCTGCACTGAAGCTTTGGGCGGAGCGTGCGCAGACGTGGGCGGCCGGCAAGGTTCCAACCGACATCCCGCTGATTGCCAAACCAGAGCACAGACCGCGGTCGCGCGACGTGTTCATTTATATGATCAACGGCTTCAAGCCGAAGGCGCCGGCTGCCGCCATGGCGCTGATCGAACGGTTGTCGTCAGCCAAGAGGTGACGCGGCGAACCAGCGTTCAACTGTCATTGCGATGAGCGAAGCGACGCGCACAGACCTGACGGGAATTGCCGCGTCGCTGCGCTTCTCGCAATGAGAGTACGCATCCGGCGAATTCCAGCAAGCGCACCCAAGACGCGGATGGCCGGGCCGGGACGCTACGCCTGCTTCAGTTCGATCAGGCTTCGCCTGATCTTCCGCCCACGCTCCACCATGTCCTCGATATACGCCGCATCGCCCCAGCGCACCGCGCGCGACATCGCCTGCGCGTCTTCCATGAAGCGTGCCAGCATCTCCAGCAGCGCCTCGCGATTGTTGAGGAAGATGTCGCGCCACATCACGGGGTCGGACGCCGCGATACGCGTGAAGTCGCGGAAGCCGGAGGCGGCGAACTGCAGCACCTCCTTGCGGCTCTCGTCGGCGAGGTCGTCCGCGGTGCCGCAGATGGTGAAGGCGATCAGATGCGGCAGGTGCGAGACGATTGCCAAAACCCGGTCGTGATGACCCGGCTCCATCCGCTGCACCATGGAGCCGCAGCGCCGCCACAGCTCCTCGACCTTCCCAACCGCTGTCTCGTCGGTGCCGGGCGGCGGCGTCAGCAGCGCCCAGCGTCCCTGGAACAGCGTGGTGAAGCCGGAATCCGGGCCGGAATATTCCGTGCCCGCCACTGGATGCGCCGGCACGAAATGCACGCCGGCCGGCATCAGCGGGCCGACGTCGCGGATCACCGACTGCTTGGTGGAGCCGACATCGGTTACGACGGCGCCCGCGGCCAGATGCGGCGCGATCGCCGCGGCGATGTCGGCGAATGCACCGACCGGCGCGCACAGCATGATGCAGTCGGCGCCCTCCACGGCGCGCCCCGGATCGTCCTCAGTCCGGTCGGCGAAGCCCAGTTCGCCCACCCGGTCGAGCGTCTTCTGCGTGCGCGCGTTCACCACGATCTCGCCGGCGATGTCGCCGCGTTCGCGGGCGATGCGGGCGACCGAACTGCCGATCAGGCCGATGCCGATCAGCGCCAGCCGGCGGAACAGCGGTTCAGGCATCAGCCAGCCTGCCGCGTGAATTCCGCCGCCGCCTCAATGACGATTCCGACCTCCTCGGGGGTGCCGACGGTGATGCGCAGGCATTGCGGCAGGCCGTAGCCGCCCACCGGCCGGGTGATCACACCGCGTGTGCGCAGGAACGCATCTGCCGCCTTGGCGCGCTCCGGGGTGGCGAAATCGGCGAGCACGAAATTGCCCTCGGATGGCCAGACCTTGATGCCCGCTGCCTGCAGGCCGGCCGCCAGCTTCGGCCGGTATTCGGCGTTGTGCGCGCGGCCCTTCTCGACCCAGCCGGGCTCGGCCAGCGCGGCGATCGCGGCGGCCTGCGCGGCGATCGAGACGTTGAACGGCGAGCGCACCCGGTTGAGCACATCGACCACCGCCGGCGGTGCATAGGCCCAGCCGATCCGCATGCCGCCCAGCCCGAAGATCTTAGAGAAGGTGCGCAGCATCACCGTGTTGTCGCCGGCATCGACCAGCCTGATGCCCGGATCGTAGTCCGGCCGCTCGACGTATTCGGCATAGGCGGCATCCAGCACCAGCAGCACCTCGGGCGGCAGTCCGGCGCGCAGCCGCGCCACCTCGGTGTGCGGCAGCATGCTGCCGGTCGGGTTGTTCGGGTTGGCCAGGAACACCAGCCGCGTCGCCGGCGACACTGCCGCCAGCATGGCGTCCACATCGGCGGTCAGGCTGCGCTCGGGCGTCTTGATCACCCGGCTGCCGGCATATGTCCCGGCGATATGGTAGATCGCGAAGCCGTGCGCGCTCATGACGATGTCGCGCCCCGGACCGCCATAGGCCAGGCACAACTGGTAGATCAGGTCGTCCGAGCCTGCGCCGCACACCAACCGCGCCGGATCCAGCTTGAACCGCGCGCCGATCGCCCGTCGCAAATCCGGGCAGTCGCCGTCCGGATAGCGGTGCAGTTCGTCGGCCATCTTGCGATAGGCCGCTTGCGCGCCGGGCGGCACGCCGAATGCGCCCTCGTTTGATGACAGCTTCAGCACCCGGTTGACACCGGGCACCGTGGACTCGCCCGCTATATACGGGGAGATGTCGAGGATCTCGGGACGCGGACGAGGTGCGCTCATGCGGCGCCTCCGGTTTCGGGAATGGCGTAGGCGCCGAGTACCACCGGCCGGCGCAGCATCGCGCCCAGTCCGGCAACGCGCCGATCATCGTCGGCCAGGAAGCCTTCGACATCGACCAGGGCGTGCGCCACCTGCGCGCCCTGGTCGCGCCGCAGGATCACCGTATCCGGCACCAGCCCTGCTGCGGTCAGCGCCGCCGTCAGCCGGGCGCGGCTCACGTCGAGGTCGAGCTCCAGGCCGAGCAGCGAGCGATCGCGCCCGCTGGCGTCCGGTTCGCTGGCGGCGATCACCAGTGCCTGCGCGGCGGGGGCGCCATCCGGCCGTGGCGCCCAGAATGGCAGTCGGGCCACGACATGAATGCGAGGTTCGTCCTTTTGCAACAGGGCGGTCCACCAGGCGTCACGCGCCGCCTCGGTCTCGGACGGAATCGGCAGCACCGCGACGGCCGCCGCGCCGCGGCTTACCTCCGCCATCGTCTGGGCCGGGCTGCCATGCACGCGCAACGGGGTCAGCGCGCCGAAATGCTCGCGCGCAGTCTGGGTGAAACGGGCATTGCCGTCGGGTTCACACACCGCGACGGAGAACTGGCCCTGCATCGCGGTGGTTCCCGCCAGCAGCTCCCGCCAGATGCGGACCAACGCCTGCGCCGGCAGGGCGCCGCTATGCTGCGCCAGCAGGCGCCGCACGATCGAGGCCTCGCGCCCCGGCCGCCAGGCGCTGCGCTTGCCCGCCTTGGCTACCTGCTCCACCACCTTGGCGCGCTGCATCAACAGCGCGTGCATGGCGTCGTCGATCCGGTCCAGTTCGGCGCGCAGGGCGGGAAGGCCGCCGGGCCAGCCATCCTGCGACGGTGCAGGCTCCTCCGCCTTGGCGGCGGGGGCGGGGGCAGGCGGCGCGTCGATACGGGCGGAGCTGGACATCATCCTGGCCGGAAGGGGGTCGGAACAGATAGCCGAACCCGGCTGAAGTGCAAACACCGGTCGGCCCGCGTGTTGCGAGTGGCCGATACCCGGCCTATGCAAATGCGGGATGGATACGTCAGCCACGCTCGCCGCCACCGAACACACCCCCAACGTCACCTTCGAGCAGGGGATGACGCTGGAGTGCGGCATGCATCTGCAGAAGGTGACGGTGGCCTACCGCACCTACGGCACGCTGAATGCGGCACGGTCCAATGCCATGCTGGTCTGCCATGCCCTGACCGGCGACCAGTATGTCGCCGAGCGCCACCCGCTGACCGGCAAGGAGGGCTGGTGGGAAGCGGTGGTAGGCCCTGGCCTACCGATCGACACCGACCGCTACTTCGTTATCTGCGCCAATGTGCTGGGCGGCTGCATGGGTTCCACCGGTCCGCGCAGCCCGCGCGACGATGGCGTCGGGGTATGGGGCACCGATTTCCCGCCGGTGACGATCCACGACATGGTCCGCGCGCAGAAGATGTTGATCGACCATCTGGGGATCTCCCGGCTGTTCGCCGTGCTGGGAGGGTCGATGGGCGGCATGCAGGTGCTGCAATGGGCGGCGAGCTATCCGGACACGGTATTCGCCGCGCTGCCGATTGCCTGTGCGGCCTATCACTCGGCACAGAACATTGCGTTCCACGAGGTCGGGCGGCAAGCGATCTTCGCCGATCCCGACTGGCAGGGCGGCCGCTACTGGACAGATGGGCGGGTGCCGGCGCGCGGTCTGGCGGTGGCTCGGATGTGCGCGCACATCACCTATCTGTCGGAGGAGGCGCTGACGCGGAAGTTCGGCCGGCGGCTACAGAATGCGCCGAAGGATTCCAGCGAGGCGATCAACCTGTTCGGCGAGATGTTCGAGGTGGAGAGCTACCTGCGCCACCAGGGGTCCACCTTCGTGCAGCGCTTCGATGCCAATTCGTACCTGACGATCACCCGGGCGATGGACTACTTCGACCTGGCGGCGGACTACGACGGCGACGTGGCGGATGCGTTCCGCGGCACGAAGACGCGGTTCCTGCTGGTGTCGTTCACCTCGGACTGGCTGTTTCCCACCCCGGAGAGCCGCTCGATCGCGCGGGCGCTGAACCGGGCGGGCGCCAACGTGTCGTTCGTCGAGATCCCGAGCGACAAGGGCCACGACGCGTTCCTGCTGGACGAGCCGGATTTCCATCGCACGCTCGCGGGGTTCATCGCGGGGTGCGCGGTGCATGCCGGGCTGGAGGGGTAGTCGGGATTTTGTAGCAGGCCCCGCTGAGTGCGACTCAGTCCGTCGTGGCCGCCGAAAGCCGGCCATCCACGTCATTCTGTAGGATGGCGGGGCCGAGCCTTGGGCCAAGGCCGCCGTGACGGTATCGGATCGCGGTCACTGTTAGTTGGTCTCAGCCGGCCTTTACCGGCAGTTCGAAGCTATTGCCATTGACGGTGCGCAGCCGAAGCGTCGCGGCTTTCCCGCGAAACTCGGGCTCAGCAGCCGCCACACGGGGCAACGTGATCGTCGCCTCGGCACCCATCTTTGCCGACAGTCCGAAGGGGCCAGTTGCAAATCGATTGTAGGCGAACTCATTGGCGATCGCGCTTGGCGGCAGGTGGCTCAGCGCCGTGCCGTCCCACTGCTCCAGCACAGATCCGTCTTGGTTCAGCAGCGTCGCAGCCATGATATTCGATGGCGCCGCCGGCGTGCCGCCATTCAGGTAGGCATGGAACCGTACGCTTCCGTCCGGCAGGACCGATCCGTTCGCCAAGGCCAGATTGTGCCTGGCCGCACTCACCGGTCCGCCGTGGAACGCGGTGACGACGGAGCCGCGATAATAGCTGTATGTTGCGACGCTGAACACGGCGGCGGAGGCGAACACTGCCAATGCCAGGTTGCGGAACCTGCGGTCCGACAATGGCAGCGGCATCGCCCCGGCCATCCAGCGGAACCAGGCCTGTCCTGCCAACGCCGGCCGGCGCAGCAGCAGCAAGTTGTCGATCGAGAGTGCACCGGCGCCGGCCAGCATGAGCGTAGCGCCCATTGCGAGGTTGCTCGCCGCCATCGTCCATTCGTCGATGCAGGTGGCGCCCTGCCAGCCGAACATCAGCATCAGGACGATCGAAAATGCGATCGAGGCCAACGCCGCCGCCCGCGCCATGAACCCTGCCATCAGGAACACGCCGGCCAGCAGTTCGCCGGCACTGAAGATGATCAGTGAAGCGTAAAGCAGATAAAAATGGTGCAGCAGGAAGGCAATGATGTGGTCGGTGCCAAGCAACGCACCCGGCATCGCCGACTGGAACTTGTTGGCCATCCAGGTCGCCGCGTATGGATCGAGCTTGGAAGGTGCGTAGATGAAGCGGCGCGAGCCACCGCCCCAGTAGATGAACCCCTGGATGAAGCGCACAGGGAGCAGTGCCAAGGCAACGATGCGCCAAGTCTCGCTGCCCGTCCGCGTGCTGACCGAAGCGACGGCGCGCGTGGTTCCGCCAAACGTGATTGCGGTCATGTCGGGTCCTCGTATCGCCGGACCGGTCTCAGCCGGCGGCATAGGGTTTGAAGCCGTAGCGTTCGAAGATGCGCAGCGCGTCAGGAGAGCGAATGAAATCCAGCCAGGCCTTTGCCGCTGCCGGATGCGCCGCGCCCTTCACCTCGGCGCCGGCATAGATTGCGGTGACGTTGTCGGCGTTCGGAATGGCGACCTGCCCGATCGGGTGGCCAACCTGCTCCTGGAACATGGCCTCGGACTGCCAGGTCACGCCGGCATCGGCCACGCCCTGCATGAGGAACAGTGGGGATTGCCGATGATGGATGTGGGTGAGGATCGTCGTGCCATCCTTCACCTTGGTGTCGTATACCGTCGTCGCGAGCGCATTGCCGCCCGCCTTGGTCAGCGCCGTCTCGATCTGCCGCGCGATACCCTCGAACGCAGGGTTTGGCATCGCCAGCCGGACGCCCGGCCTGCCCAGATCGGTCAGACCGGTGACGTGTGCGGGGTTCCCCTTCGGCACCATGATGGTCAGCGTGTTGGTGACATACGGCACCGCTGGCCCGGTCAGCAGGCCCTGACCGATGAGCCCTTGCACTTTCATCAGCCCGGCCAGATAGGCATCCGGCTTGGCTGTCCACGTCAGATTGCCGACGGTGATGCGGCCTCCCGCTTGCATCTGCCTGACCAGCAGCCCTGGCGGAATCGTCTCCCAATAGATGCGGCCTCGGTATTCGGGATGGGCCGCCTCGAATGCCCGCACCAGCGGAGCCATTGCGAAGAAGTAGTTGCCGCCGACATAGAGGACCAGCTTGGGATCAGCAGGATCGCCGTGAAAGTCGGCGAGGACATCCGCTTCGGGCACGGTGAAATCGAAGCCCCGGCTGGCGGCGTCGTTGTTCACACCGTGTTGCCAGGGCGGAAAGATATCCTCATGGTAGGACGGGGCCTGCGCCTTGCCATTCCAGCCAGTGTCGTGTGCCAGGGCGGGGACCATGAGCCACGCCCAGGCAGCCGAAGCGAGCAGGGCGCGGCGAAGGATGAATCGCACGAGCGGCCTCCTCACTTCGCGTAGTGGAAGCCAGCCCGCTGCAACTCCGGCAGCGTGCCGACTGCGCCGGGAATCAGCACCGCACCTGGAATCAGATGGTTGGTCAGCTCTGCGGCCAACGCCTCGTGCGACAGCTTGTCAGGGTTCACGTCCATCCTGATCAGCGCGGCTGCTTGTTCAAAAATCGCGTTGTGGCAGGACATGAAAACCACACCGCGCCGCATGAGAGCCGGAATGCAGTTATCCGCCGGGGAAAATGCGCCTGTAGGATCTTCAAAGTTTGCCGGATCGGCGGACTCGGCTTTCCGGTCCTCGATGAGTGTGTTGGTCTTGAACTTGTTGCCTGCGAGCCTTGTGAGCTGGTACTTGTCCCACATGCTCTGGTCGTAGAGCGCCAGGTGGGCAGTACCATGCGTGGTCGAGACGACAAGGAACTCCGGATGCCTGAACGACCAGACCTGGGCGTTGAGCGCATTGCGCATCAGGTTCAGCCAGGGGCTGTTGATATCCGTGTTGTCATAGACCTGCTTCGCGGCGGGTTCGTAGGCAAGAATCTCCGACAGTGCTTCGTGATCCCATTGTCGGGGATTGGTGAGAATCATCGGTACCGTCTTGAAATCGCGGCGCCTGGGCGCTGTCGCGAGGCGCCGCATCAGTGCGTCCAGCTCGCCGGCCCTCAGCGGCGTCAGCGCCGACGGTGCGGCAGCGTGGGCCACACCGGCCCCGCCCGCGAGGCCTATGGCGCCCGCGGCAATACCCAGGCTGAAGCTCTGTAATGCGGAGCGCCTTCCCGCGACGAACGTCATGGTCGTTGTCCTTCGTTGAAACACAGCAGAGGCTGGGTGCGCGGTGCCTCTCCGACCAATCCAGTGTTTGGGTTAGTTCAATCTGGTTATGCGATTGATGGCGGCATCGAACGCGATGCGGCAGTCCTGCTACGTCAGGCTGAAGCGATGGCCATGACCAACAAGGTTTAGTATTACTGGTCGGCGGACAAGTAAAAAGAAAATAAGAAAAATTACTGAACCGCAGATGAACACGGATGAACACGGATTGGGCCCCAGCCACTGATCCTATCCGTGTGCATCTGTGTTCGTCTGCGGTTCAATATTCTTGCTTTGCTTCGTACGCGCAGCCGCGTGTCCCGTCCATCCCGGCAAACCGGTTCAATAGGTCGCCGGTCGATATTGCGGCGCCTGCGGCGACGGGCACGGCTTGAATTGGTCGGGCGTGCCGCAATTCGCATACCCGGGCGGTGGAGGCGGCTGCGGCGCGCCGTAGCCGTAGCCGTATCCTGGTGGCGGCGGGGGCGGCATGCCGTTGGAATAATAGGGGTAGCTGCTGTAGCCATTCTCGCAGCCTGCCAGCAGCAGCAGGGCGCATAGCGACAGGTAGCGCATCGTTTCCCTCCGCGAGTTCCGATGGAGGACGCTAGTCGTTGCGGTTGTCATGTCAATTGCCACTATGTTGACGGCCCGTGCATTGGGCATTCCTGGCAAGCCCCTGCGCGCCTGCGTGCTGCGGACAATACGGGCGTATCTACGGCATGATCGACTGTGCGGACCGGTCGCCGCCGCCTTGCCCGCTGCCGGCTGCCGGGCCTACGCTACCCTCGCTGACCAATCGCGGCTAACGCGAGACCCGGGACCGTCGGTCCCTTCCTCCGACAGTCCCCACGCTTGTGGCAACCGAGGAGCGTCCCATGCAAGAAAAGCTGATCTCCGCCGACAACCACATCGACCTTACCTATTGCCCGCCCGACCTCTGGTCCGAACAGGCGCCGCACGAATGGCGCGACACCGCGCCCCGCACCGAGGAGCGCGACGATGGCCTGCACTGGATTGTCGATGGCCAGGACAAGGGAATGTGGAACGGTGTCGGCCCGGGCTTCCTCAAATACCAGAAAGGCACGTTCCACCATGTCGACGAGATGAAAGACGCCGGCTTCGAATGGGATTATCGCCGCGGCGCCAGGCCGCGTCCCACGACGCCGGAGACCCGCATCATCGATCTCGACAAGGACGGCGTTGCGGCCGAAATCGTCTATGGCTGCCTGATGATCAACGAGATGATCGCCGATACCGGCATGCGTGACTGGGCAGACAGGGTCTACAACGACTGGGTGGCTGACTTCGCGAAGCAGGCTGATCCGAACCGTGTGTTCCCGCTCGCGATCGTGCCGAACAGCGATCCCAAGGCAGCAGCGGCCGAAGTGCGGCGTTGCGCAAAGCTCGGACTGCGCGGCGGCGATCTTGCGTTCAAGCGCATGGGTATCCCGTTGTGGCACCATGACTGGTACGCGTTGTGGGAAGCCGCCGCGGAATGCCGCTTCCCGATCTCGTTCCATTCCACCGGCTTCAAGGCCGCCCGTGCACCGGACACACCGGAGATGGAAAAGGAATACGCCATCCAATATCGTCTGGTGCGGTCTGCGCTGTTCCAGACCGACACGATGGAGGTCCTGGTATCGCTGCTCGCCTCGGGCGCCTGCGAGAGATATCCCGAGTTCAACTTCGTCCTTGGCGAATCAGGCGTCACCTGGCTGCCATATATCTTCGACCGGCTCGACACCGAATATCACGACCGTGCCCGCAGTCTGGGCTTCAGGCTGAAGCCATCGGATTACTTCCGCCGCCAGGGCTACGTCACCTACCAGCAGGACAACTTCCTCGAGCCGATCGTGCCGCTGATCGGCGAAGACAATATCATGTGGGGTTCGGATTATCCGCATCCTGACTCGTTGTGGCCGGCGTCCCACGCGGTGCTGGGTGAGAATCTTGCGGCGTTCTCGCCGACCGTGCGGCGCAAGATCGTCTGCGACAACGTCGCGCGGTTGTACCGGCTGAATTAGGGCAGGTGCTCCGCCCCGGGCCCAGCCAAGTGCGACTCATTCCGTCATGACCGACGAAGGCCGGCCATGACGGTATTGGGGCTCGCCAGCCTGGGCTCGGCCTGTACGGGCCGCCTTACGATCTTGCGCGCAGCGCGGCCAGCCGGTCTGTCAGGGTTGTTGGCGCTGCCGGCTTTCCTGAAGCAAGTTGCATCGCACGCGCAATGTTCGGATCTTCCTGCTCGGGTTGTGTCGGCCTGAGGAGTTTTGCCTTCATGCTGGAAGCCTCGGCATTGGCGAGGTCGCGCGCAGCTGTATCCTGCATCGACTTCAACGCCACATTCAGGCTGCTGGTCGTCGTGCTCAGCCCCGCAGCACGGCGGGCCACATCGGCCTGCTGGTCTGCCATTTGCCGTTGTTGACCGGCCCGCGCCATGTCTCGTTGGGCACGCTCGAGCTCCGAGCGGCCTGCACGCAATTTGCCACCTGCCTCCGCATAAGTCGTCTCGAGCATCTCGAGGAATTCCTTCGCGTCAACGACATCCTTCTTTTCGCGGTCCACTTCCGGCGCCATCTGCTCCAACATCGTCACCAGCGTTGCCAGGCTTCGCTCCAGTTCCGCCTTCTTGGCCGGGTCCTGTTCGGCCGAAACCTGGCCCTGCAATTGCTCCGCAGCTGCCAAGCGCTGTGTCGACAAAGCCTGGATGGCGTCCGCCTCGCGGTTCTCCTTGTCGTAACTCTGCCGGGCACGCGCCACCTGCTGGCCGAGTTCGTCGAGATGCTGCTCCATCGTCCGCAGCTCAGCCTCGCTGGCCGATTGCGGATCCCATCGGACAAGCGCCTCGACACCGGCCTGCACTGCCTTATCGGCCTTCACGCCAACCAGATTGCGCATGAATTGAAGCATAGCTCTTACTCCTTGTTGCCAGGCTGCGTCTTCACACCGGAACCATCGCGGCTGCATTCAGTAACGCAATTGCAAGCTGCGCCGCCGTGATCGGTAGTGCTGCCGCGAGACTCCCGTCATCAATCGAAAGGCGCATACGGCGCATCACATGACAGGCGACCACCACCGTCACCAGTTGCAGCAGAATTGCCACGATCCCCCACACAACAATGTCAAGCACGGTGCGTGTGGTAGCGAGCAGCGCGGCCAAAGGGATAGCCAGGGCGATAACCGCGCCGGTTAAAATGGTAGCCGCCGCGACGTTGCCCTTGCGCAGCAGTTCCCACTCATGAAACGGCGTGACCTTTGTATAAACGGCCACGCCAACCACCAGAAGGGCGATGCAGATGACGAATTGCAGCAACAATAGCGGCAATCCGATGCTGAGCGCGCCGGCGATGCCCAACGTTGGTGCTCCAGTCATGCGAGCGCTCCTCGATCTTTCAAAGGGAAACGGCCGGGAGCGTCAGTGCCGCAGGATTGACGTCGATGCCCGCCAGGATCTCCACCCAGGCCTGTCCAGCATCTTCGACTGCGCCAACCATGACATACTCGCTCGGAGGAGCCGGCGGTGCAGCGCCGGTGGGACGCGCGTACAGCATCGCCTGCAGTCGGCGAAGCGTCACAACTTTGAGCGTTTGCAATGTCTCGGTCAGTTGACGCGGCACAACTCTGCTTTGTCCGGGCGCCCAGGCGCGATCGTAGGTCTGACCGTCCTTGGTCTGGAACGACGGCCAACCGATCATTCCCTGCCCCGGATCGAGCCACTCGTTCCACTCGGCGGGGTCCGCCGGGTGTACTTCGTCAAGCCGGGAGAAGTAGCGGCACTCATCCGGCAAGCCATCGTTGCCAAGATGCAGTTGGAAGAATCCTACGCCACCCGGCAGATAAAGTCGGTGCAGTTGCACGCCGCTATCGTCGAGCAGCCCGATCGCTTCGACGCTGATCATCCCGCTACCCGGTGGCGGATGGACTTTGCTGAGGCCGCGTGCCAGCAGAAATGTGGCGGGATCCAGCGGAATGGTTTGGCCAACGCGGAAGCGGGTTGCGGCACTGCCGGAGAGGCCCGGTACATTGCTCGCCGGGGGCTGGTGCGCGGCTCTGCGGCGCGCCAGCCACAGCAGCACAAAAGCCGCCCCTGCGATGAATATGACCAGCCATACGATGCCCGCCCCACCTGACGAGGTAGTGTCCGTCGTACCGACGTTGCCTGTCGCCGTGGTCGTCGTGCCGCCAAGTGCAGCCAGCCGTGCAGCCGCATCCGGGTCGTTCATCACCCGCTGACGCCATTGTTGGTAGGCGGGATCGACCTGCGATTGTTGGAAATATGCGGCGCGGTCGGATGCCGACAGCGCTCCCAGCATCGCCCAGAACGCTGCCGAGCCAAACCCGCCCGATCCACCGGAATTCCCGGATAGCGCGGCGTAGCTCGGCGGGCGACGGGACCCATAACCACCAGAGCCCCAAACCGTGTCCGGTCTCGCGCCCGCCTCGACCGAAGGGCGGCGGGGTTGTTGCGCAGCGCGATACTGCTGCAGCGCCTGTGCGGCGGTTGATCGCGAGATTGCAACGTCACCGGCTGAGTTGGAGATATATCCACTGCCGGACGTTGACGGGCGACGGTAGCCGCCACTGGAAGGCTGGCCCCAAACAGGAGCGCTCGAGGCGGCGCCGGACGGCTCTGAAATCGTGGTTCGACGGTATCCACCACTGTCGGCGAGCGCGCTCGGCTGGGTATCGAGCAGCGTGCTGCCTAGCAGAATCGTCAGCGCCGTGCGAAGAAAGGCTGCACGGAGCTGCATCATTGCGTCAGCTGGATTTCTTGAGGCAGCTGGAGAGGTAGGCTTTGCGACCGTCGCTCGTCATCTTCTCCTGAGTCGCCTCAGCGTTGCATACTTTCATGAGCGTCGTCTGATTCATTTTTCCGCTCAGGCATGCGCTCATATAGCTTTGCCGCGCATCACCCTTGAGCTCACGTTGCGACGCATCCGCGTTACAGGTGGTCATGCGTTGCTGCTGTGCCGCCTGCGCAGCAGATGGAGGTTTGGACTGCTGCGCAAGCGCGGGCGCAACGGCAATGGCCGCTACAAAAACGACGGTGAATGGAAAGCGATGCATTCTGCCCCCAACCTGGTTTTGCCCCCGGATGACCTGCAATGCAGGTACGCGCCAAACCATTCCATTGGCAGCTTTCCTGCAGCGACACTCGGGGGCGTGCGATACCAAACCAACCCTTATTCGGGTTTCCAGATCATCATGCGCTTCGGCTGAGTCCTGTACTCGGCATACAACTGATGCCTTCGGACGATGCAGCAAAACCTATCCAAGCTTCTGGCCACTCATCGCCTGCTTTATGAGCCCGACAATAACCATCAAGATGCCCCCGCCAGCACCGCCGGCGACGATCTGTCCAATGATCGAGCCAATGTCGAGCCCACCAGCGGCGGCAGCACCTGCTCCCGCTCCGGCGCCGGCCCCGAAGATGGCACCGATGACCTGCGCACCGATGCCGCCGCCAACCACACCTGCGATGCTGTTGCCGACCACTCCGAGGTCGAACTGCTTCAGCAGCGATCCAGTGATGTTGCCGCCTGCTGCTCCCGCGATAAGCTGGATTATCAAACCTATTGCACCGCCCCACATGACTAATTCCCCCCGATTCACCTTGCAATTGTTCGATGAACTTGAGGTGGCGCTCGTTCCGCAGTGGTGTCAGATAGGCGAGCGGCCACCTTTGAGTTGGCAACACCCATCATCACGCACGTCACGTCTTCGGGCCCATTAGGGCGGTATATCGGGCAATTCTCCACTGGCATTTCTGACAGGCCTGAAACGGACGCGCATCATGGGCAGCCGATCGTCGCGACTGCCACGTTTTGAAAACCCGATTCGCCGGCCACGGCTTGTCGCGCCGGCCTTAGCTGCTAGTTTCCGGCCATGACCACCCACGATCCCGTCCGCTTCGTCGCCAAGAACATGCGTGTCGATCTCCGGCTCATCGCCGAGATGATCGCCCCTGGCTCGCGCGTGCTGGACATCGGCTGCGGCGACGGCACGCTGATCGACCATCTCTCCCGCACCAAGGGCTGCGACGCGCGCGGCATCGAGATCGACATGGCGGAGGTGATTCGCGCGGTTGCGCATGGCATGCCGGTGATGCACGGCGATGCCGACACCGACCTGGCGCACTATCCGGATGGCGCGTTCGACTATGTGGTGCTGTCGCGCACGCTGCAGGCGGTGGAGCGGCCGCGCGCGGTGCTGCGTCAGATGCTGCGCATCGGCACCCGCGCGGTGGTGAGCTTCCCGAATTTCGGCCACTGGCTGGTACGCTGGCAGTTGTTCAGCACCGGGCGGATGCCGGTCACGCCGACCTGGGACCGGCCGTGGCACGAGACGCCGAACATCCATCCGTGCACCATCCGCGACTTCTTCGATTTGTGCGTGCACGACGGCTATGTGGTGGAGAACTGGCTCGCCGCCGACGACGAGGGCGGCCGCACGCCATGGCGGCGCGCGCCGTGGCTGGCCAACCTGTTCGGCGAGCAGGGCCTGTTTCTGTTGCGGCGGGTTTAGTTCAGGGGTGGCGCGCAGCGAAACCCATCAACCGCTTCCCTACGGCACCATCGCGCCCTGCGTGTTTAAATAAAGTGCATAGACCGACGTGCTGGCGCACATGAACAGCCGGTCCTTCTTCCTGCCGCCGAAGCACAGATTGGCACAGCCCTCGGGCAGGTGGATCTTGCCGATCAGGTCGCCGTGCGGCGAGTAGCATCGTACGCCATCCTCCGCCGGATCCGCCCAGCCCATCGAACACCAGACATTGCCATCGGCATCGGTGCGCACGCCGTCGGTCATCCCCGGCGCAAAATCCTCGGCGAACACCCGCCCGTTGCGCAGCCGCCCGCCAGCCAGATCGAACATTCGGATATGCGCCGGGCCGCCATGCGAGATGCCGGAATCCACCACGTACAGCGTGCGTTCATCGGGCGAAAAGCACAGCCCGTTCGGCCGCACGAAATCGTCGGCCACGACGCTCGCTGCCCCGCTCGCGGGATCCAGCCGATACACGCTGCGCGGCAGTTCCGCTTCGGCCTTGTGCCCCTCATATGGACCATCGATCCCGTAGCCGGGATCGGTGAACCACACCGCACCGTCCGACGCCACCACCACGTCGTTCGGTGCATTCAGCGGCTTGCCTTCGAAGCGATCGAGCAGCACGGTGATGCGGCCATCCAGTTCGGTGCGCGTCACCCGTCGCGCATCATGTTCGCAGGTGACCAGGCGCCCATCGCGGTCGCGCGTGTTGCCGTTGGCGTAATTGGACGGCGCGCGGAACACCGAGAGATGTCCGTCCTCCTCCAGCCATCGCATCATGCGGTTGTTGGGGATGTCGCTGAACACCAGGAAGCCGCCATCGCGGAAATATACCGGCCCTTCGGCCCAGCGGAACCCGCTGGCGATCCGCTCGATCGCCGCGTTGCCCTGCCGATATACGAAGCGCGGATCGAGCCGCTCGATCCGCGGATCGGGATAGCGGGTGTCGGGCAGGTTGCCGAGAGGCAGGGACATGGTTCCTCCTTGGTATCGTCAGAAACTTGTTGCCCACGCGGCCGGGGGCGTGTCACGCTGCACCGCAGCATCCCACTGGCATTGCCGGGAGGCATCGGGGAGTGACGGCCGGAAGCAGCTCTCAAACATGGGGAGTGTGCCTGATGCTGGACCAACCCGTCGTCAACAAGTTCGCCCACGTCAAGCCCGGCGACACGCCATGGGTCGGCGAGGGTCTCCGCGACTTCTTCCTGTACCGCGATCTCGGCGTTGCCGATGCCACCGGCGGCCGTGTCCTGGCGCAGCTGGTCAAGGCCAACAGCGCACCCGAGCAAGGCACGGGCTGGCACCAGCATGTCGCCAACTTCCACATCGTCATCATGCTGAAGGGCTGGGCGCGCTTCATGTACGAGGGTGAGGAGCGCCTGGTTGGCGCGGGCGACTGCGTGCACCAGCGGCCCGGCATCACCCACTATCTGTTCGACTACTCGCCGGACATGGAATACCTGGAAGTGGTATCGCCGGCCGACTTCAGGACGGTTGACGTCGAGGGTCCGGTCCCGGTGCCGGCGCCAGATCCCTGGAGCAAGATCGCCTGAGCCGGCGCCGCAGCGGGTCAGAATTCGACTTCCAGTTCCTCGATCTGCTCCGGCTCAAGCTGCGCTGCCGCGACCCATTCGGCGAGGTCGGCCCACGCCCAGATATGTTCGCAATACGCCTTGGACACCGGGTCCACCGGCACGGCGTAGCTGCGGAACCGGGTGACGACAGGCGCATACATCGCGTCGGCTATCGTTGGCTGGCGGCCGAACAGCCATGGTCCCTTCCAGGTGTCCAGGCATTCGCGCCAAATCTCGGTGATCCGGTCGATATCGGCCTGTGCGGCGGACCATATGGCAATGCGGCGGCCCTCGGTCCGCAGGTTCATCGGCAGGGACGACCGCAATGCGGAGAAACCGGAATGCATCTCGCCGGAGATCGAGCGGCAGCGGGCGCGCGCCATGCGGTCGCCGGGATACATCCCGGCGTCGGGTGATACCTCATTGAGGTATTCGGCAATCGCCAGGGTGTCCCATACGGTCACCCCGTGATGCACCAGGCACGGCACGCGAATGGACGACGCGCGCAGCAGCAGTTCCGCGCGCGTATTGGGATGGTCCGGATCGACTACGCGCTCCTCGAAGTCCAGCCGAGCGAGGCGGGCAAGCAAAAATCCGCGCAGCGACCACGACGAGTAGTTCTTACTGCTTATAAGAAGGGTTGCACCCGCCATGTTGCTTGCCTCGGTTGACCGCACGGTCCATGCTGCATTGCAATATAACACCCGAACCGACCCCGCCGACAACCTGATGGATGCTCAAGCCCGATTGCCGATGATGTACCAGTTGTATCAGGCGCAAGCGGACCTGTTGCATCCGATGCGCCAATTCGCTCGTCTTGGCGCGAGGATGGCGGGACTGTTCGACGTCGGCACGTGCATGCCACCGCTGATGCGGCAATGGGCTGCCGGGATGACGCTGTTCGCCGAAGCCGGATTGACGCACCGCCGGCCGCCCTTCGCCATAACCTCGGTGACGCTGGGCAACGAGACCGCCGCAGTGACCGAGGAGGCGGCGGACGACACGCCGTTCGGCACGCTGCTGCATTTCCGCAAGGACACTGCCGTCGTACAGCCGCGTGTGCTGATCGTGGCGCCGATGTCGGGCCACTTCGCCACGCTGTTGCGCGGCACCGTGGAAGTGATGCTGCCGGAGCACGACCTGTACATCACCGACTGGAAGAATGCGCGCGACGTGCCGTTGTCCGATGGGCGCTTCGGACTGGACGAGTTCATCGACCACCTGATCCGCTGGCTCAGGATGATTGGCCCCGGCAGCCACATCGTCGCGGTGTGCCAGCCGGCGGTGCCCGCGTTGGCTGCGGCCGCGGTGATGGCGGAAAACAGCGATCCCGCCCAGCCGCGCAGCATGACATTGATGGCCGGGCCGATCGACACGCGGGTCAACCCGACCAAGGTGAACGAATTGGCCCAATCGCGCCCGATCGAGTGGTTCGAGCGGCACCTGATCAGCGCCGTGCCCTGGCGCTATCCCGGCGCATTTCGCCATGTCTATCCGGGCTTCGTCCAGCTCTCGGCGTTCATGAGCATGAACCTGGATCGCCACATCAGCGCGCACTTCACCCAGTTGCGCAGCCTGGTGGGCGGCGACGAGGCCAGTGCAGAGGCGCATCGCCGCTTCTACGACGAGTACGGCGCGGTGATGGACCTGCCGGCGGAGTTCTACCTCGAGACAGTGCAGCGCGTGTTCCAGGAGCACGATTTGCCACGCGGGGAACTGACCTGGCACGGCCAGACGGTGCGGCCGGCGGCGATCCGCCGCACCGGTCTGCTGACGGTCGAAGGCGAGCGCGACGACATCTGTGCGATCGGGCAGACCATGGCGGCACTGGATCTGTGCAACCGGATTCCGGTCAACCTGAAGCAGAATCACGTGCAGACCGGCGTGGGCCATTACGGCGTGTTCAGCGGCCGGCGCTGGGCCCGCGAGGTCTATCCGCGCGTGCGCGAGATGATCCAGGTGATGAATTGACGCGGTCGGCGTGATGGCTTCCGCTGCGCTTTACCCATACTACTCAGTACTAAGGACTGCCGCACGATCGTAGGTCGTAGGGTGGGTAAAGTGCCGCGAAACCCATCACCACCCATCCCTACCCCGCGCGCGATTAACGCATGGCTACTGGCTCAGCATCCGCCCCAGCGGCCGGCCGGCGAACAGGTGCGCGTGCAGATGCGGGACTTCCTGGCCGCTATGTTCGCCCATGTTGAACAGCAGCCGGTAACCTTGCGCCTCCAGCCCGAGGTCCTTTGCCACCTTGCCGACAGCGCGCATGAACCCTGCGATCTCCTCCGCCGGCGCGGTCGCAGTGAAATCGGCGAACGAGACGTAGCGGCCCTTCGGTATCACCAGCACATGCGTCGGCGCCTGCGGATTGATGTCGTGGAAGGCGAGTGCCCACTGGTCCTCGTAGACCTTCTTGCACGGGATTTCCCCACGCAAGATGCGAGCGAAGATATTGGTGTCGTCATAAGGCGGCAGGCCGCTGACAGCCATTGCTGGTCTCCCCATCCGGTCAGGGGATTTTCGTCGTCTCCAGCCCGAACGCAACCGGCAGATTGCGTGCCCGCGCCGCCTTCTCTGCCACGCCGCTGATGCCCTCGCGCCGCTTCAACTCGTCCCAAACTTCATCGGGGCGGATGCCGGAGGCGACCCACAGCACGATGAGGTGGTAGAGCACATCGGCACTTTCGGCGACCACCGCGTCGCGGTTGCCGGCGACTGCCTCGATCAGGCATTCCACCGACTCCTCACCGAATTTCTGCGCGACCTTGGCCGTGCCGCGCAACAGCAACCTGGCCGAATGGCTGACGGCGGGATCGGCGTCGCGTCGGCTCATCACCACCGACCACAGCCGGTCCAGCACCGCAGCAGACGGCCCGATCGCCAGCGGCGGCAACGGCCGCGGGACTTCGGTGGCCTCCATCGGGGCGGCGACGCGCTTGCCGGGCTTGCGCAGCTTCTTCGGCTTGAACGGTTTCCTGGCCTTCGGTTCGGGCTTGGCCAGACCGGATGGTTTCTTTTTCTTGGTTGCCTTGGCCATTGCGGCTTCCCCCTCAGGCCGCCTGTCGCGGCAGGCGCACGGGAAGGTCGGCTGCGTTCAATGCCGCCTTCACCTGCCCGATGGTGAACGTCCCGAAATGGAACACGCTGGCCGCCAGAAGACCGGTGGCACCCGCCTGTGCGCCCTCGACGAAGTGCTGCAAGGTTCCGACGCCCCCGGAGGCGATCACCGGCAGCCGCACCGCGCCACACACGGCCTGCAACAGGGCCAGGTCGAAGCCCAGGCCGGTGCCGTCGCGGTCCATGCTGGTCAGCAGGATCTCGCCAGCGCCAAGCTCGGCCACCTGGCGGCACCATGCCACGGCATCGATCCCGGTGCCGCGCCGGCCGCCATGGGTAAACACTTCCCAATGCCCCGGCGCCGACTGCTTGGCGTCCACCGCCACCACCACGCACTGACTGCCGAATTTCTGCGCCGCCTCACGCACCAGATCTGGCCGCGCCACGGCAGCCGAGTTGACGCTGCACTTATCGGTGCCAGCCAGCAGCAGGCGGCGCATGTCATCGGTGGAGCGGATGCCGCCGCCCACCGTCAGTGGCAGGAACACCCGCGACGCGGTACGAGACACCACATCCAGGATGGTGTCGCGGTTTTCGTGGCTGGCGGTGATATCGAGAAAGCACAGTTCATCGGCGCCCGCCGCGTCATACAGCGCAGCCTGCTCGACCGGATCGCCGGCGTCACGCAGGGCGACGAAGTTCACGCCCTTAACGACACGGCCGTCCTTCACATCAAGGCACGGAATGACGCGTAATTTCAACATTCTGGCATTTCTTAAAATGGCCAGCCGTGACCATGGCAAGTACTTATACACAAGGCAGGCCTGCGAATCGTGACAGTGCCGGATAATCCGCGCAACTTGTGCGGATATGTCAACGGGTCAGGCAGACAGCAATGCCAGCGCCCCGGCGGCATCGACGCGTCCGTCGTACAGCGCCCGGCCGACGATAACGCCCCTGATGTTCGTCCCGATGGCGGCATGCCGCAGATCTGCCAGGTCCTGCAGGCGGCCGACGCCGCCCGACGCGATCACCGGCGTGGTCAGGGACGCCGCAAGCGCCACGGTCTGCGCCAGGCTGAGCCCGGTTAGCATGCCGTCGCGACCGATGTCGGTGTAGACGATGGCCGCCACGCCGGCGTCCTCGAACGACAACGCGAGGTCGCGGGCGCTGATGGACGACGTCTCCGCCCAGCCTTCGGTCGCAACATGGCCGTCGCGTGCATCGATCCCCACCACGATGCGGCCCGGAAATGTCCGGCAGGCCTCGCGCACCAGCGCGGGGTTCTTCAAGGCGGCACTCCCAAGGATGACGCGTCGCACGCCGGCGCCAAGCCAGCTCTCGATGCCGGCCATGTCCCTGATGCCGCCGCCGAGTTGTACCGGAATTGTCACCGTGGCCAGGATGCCGGCGACTGCGGCGGCATTCACCGGACGGCCGGCGAACGCGCCATTCAGGTCAACCACGTGCAGCCAGGCGAACCCGGCATCCTGCCATGCCCGCGCCTGACCCGCCGGATCGGACGAATACACCGTCGCCTCGTCCATCGCGCCGCGTCGCAGGCGCACGCATTGGCCGTCCTTCAGGTCGATCGCGGGGTAGAGCGTGAGCGCCGTCATCCGGCGATCTGCCCGGCCTTCCGTGCGTTCGGTTTGCGCAGCCGCTTGTAGTAGAAAAAGCCGCGCACGACCTTGCCGCGCACCAGGGCGTAATCCGGATGGATGCCCCAGCGGACAAAGCCCAGCGATTCATACAGCCGGATCGCCGCCTGCTGTGTCTCCCGAACGTCGAGGTTCAGCACGTGGTAGCCGAGTTCGCGGGCGCGTTCCTCGACGCCCATGGTCAGCATGCGTGCCAGGCCATGGCCGCGGGCGTAAGGCGCGATGTAGGAATGCATCAGGTGCGCTGCGTGCGCCTGCGCCTCGTTGTTGCGCGGCGGGCGTACCAGGTGCGCCGAACCGACAACAGAACCGTTCAGCCGGGCGACGAACAGCTCGCGCTCCGGCACCAGCAGGGCGCCGCGGAAATAGGTCTCCAGCGCCATCCGGCCCGGCGGGTTAACCCAGCCAAAGCCGCCGCCGTCGATGATCGCGGCGGCCGTGGCCTCGCACAGCGCGTGCAGGTCGTCGTCGGAGAATTCCTTCAGGCGCTCGACGAACAATTGCGCCGGCGGCGGCGCGGCTTCGCCCATCTGGGATGCGTCGGCCATGGATGTCAGGGCGTCCAACGCAGGAAGTTGCCGAGGATGCGGATACCGACCTCCTGGCTTTTCTCGACGTGGAACTGGGTGCCGGCCCGGTTGCCGTCCGCCACCATCGCCACCACCGGTCCGCCGTAGTTGGTCATTGCGATAGTTTCCCCCGGATCGCCACCCACCAGCGCGTAGCTGTGCACGAAGTACACGTGGTCGCCCGGGACCAATCCGTCCAGTAGGGGATGCGTTCCGGGTGTGAAATCGAGCGCATTCCAGCCCATCTGCGGCAGCCGCAGGCCCGGCGCCGCCATTTCGGCGATCTCACCATCGATCCAGGCGAAGCCGGGGGTGATTTCATGCTCCAGGCCGCGCTCCGCCATCAGCTGCATGCCGACGCAGATGCCGAGGAACGGGATGCCCGAAATGGTTGCCGCCTCGATCGCCTGGCGCATGCCGGATACCGCGGCCAGCCCGCGCGAGCAGTCGGCGAATGCGCCCTGGCCCGGCAGCACGATGCGGTCAGCGCGGCGGACATAGTCGGGATCCGCGGTGACCCGGACATCGGCATCCAGCCCGGCGCGCTCCGCCGCCAGTGCGAGCGCCCGTGAGGCGGAGGTGAGGTTGCCGCTGCCATAGTCCACCACCGCGACCTTCATCGTGCGGCATCCGGCGGCAGGAAGCTGCCCTTCAGGTCCGGCCGGCGGGTCAGCAGCCGCTCCAGCGCCTCCAGCTCATCACGGGCCGCGACCACCTGGGCCAGCAGAAAGCCGCGATGGTCGAGCGACCAGCGGCGCAGATCGTGTCCCGACAGGCCGAGCAGCACGATCAGTGCGGCCAGCAGAACGGCGAGCAGGCCGCCCTTGGCCAGGAACAGGATCAGCACAGTGGCGACCACGGTCATAACGGCAGGGATCCAGGCACGATGCATGGCGAACCAGATCGGGCCGAATACCATGGCGCCCCAGCTGAAGCCTTCGCGCACCAGCACCGGCGGCGTGCCCTGCCGGACATGCGCGGTCCAGATTTTCACAGCGCGCCCTTGGTCGAGGGGATGGCGTCGCCGGCGCGGGGGTCGGGCTCCGCCGCCATGCGCAGTGCGCGGGCGACGGCCTTGAAGCACGACTCCGCCACATGGTGGGCATTGTGGCCGGCGCGGCTGGTGACGTGCAGGGCGAGCAGGGCGTTCATCGCGAAGGCACGGAAGAATTCCTCGAACAGTTCGGTGTCCATGTCGCCGATCTTGGGGCGCTCGAAGCTGACGGCCCAGGCCAGGAAGGGCCGGCCGGAGATATCCACCGCTGCCTCGGCCAGAGCCTCGTCCATCGGGATGAGCGCCTGGCCGAAGCGGCGGATGCCGCGCTTGTCTCCAAGGGCCTTGGCGAAGGCCTGGCCGAGGACGATGCCGACATCCTCGGTGGTGTGGTGGAAGTCAATGTGCAGGTCACCCTTGGCGTGGACGGTGAGGTCGAACAGCGCGTGGCGGGTGAGGGCGGTGAGCATGTGGTCGAGGAAGCCGATGCCGGTGGCAATACCCGCCCGTCCCGACCCGTCGAGTGCGAGGGTCAGGGTGATGTCGGTTTCGGAGGTTGTCCGCGTCAGGCTTGCCGTGCGGTCCATAGGGGCATGCATCTAGCGTGGCGGAGGGCGGCGGTCCAGCGGGAGGTGGGAGCCGTAGGATGCTGGCGGTGCGCGCGTGGGGAACAGTGGCGGCGCTAATGCGAACCGACTGACCCGTAAAGTTAAAGGCCAAGATTGCGGCCGTTTGTCTATGGGCTGCGACATATCATAAGGTCAAACATAATATTTGCGGTATGAATTCATCGATCGCGGTATGTATTACTTCGCGGAAGGTAGTATCTCAACAGCGCTGTCGACGCTTGCCGGAGCGTGCCCCGACCGCTCGTCCCGACCCACTTTTTGCGGACGCCACCCCACCATCCGCGCAGCCAGCGCACCTCCCCGGCCTCCTCCCATCCCCGCCTACAATCGCTCCCGCCCCGTGACCCAGGCCCCCACCTGCGCTATGACGCGCCGGAAGGAGACCGCCCGACGTGAACCAGCCTCTCAACGTGAACAGCCTGCGCAACGGGCCGGACGGCCGCGGCCGGTTCGGCGAATTCGGCGGCCGCTTCGTCGCGGAAACGCTGATGCCGCTGATCCTGGAGGTTGAGCAGGCCTACACCGCCGCCCGCGCCGACCCGGCGTTCCAGACCGAGCTGGACGCCTATCTGAAGAACTACGTCGGCCGCCCCAGCGCCCTGTGGTTCGCCGAGCGCCTCACCCGGCACCTCGGCGGCGCGAAGGTCTACTTCAAGCGGGACGAGCTGAACCACACCGGCAGCCACAAGGCCAATAATTGCATGGGCCAGATCCTGCTGGCCAGGCGGATGGGCAAAACGCGGATCATCGCCGAGACCGGCGCCGGCCAACATGGCGTCGCCACCGCAACGATGTGCGCGCTGTTCGGCCTGCCGTGCACCGTCTACATGGGCGCCACCGACGTCGCCCGGCAGGCGCCCAACGTGTTCCGCATGAAGCTGCTGGGGGCGGAGGTGAAGCCGGTGACCTCTGGCGCCTCCACGCTGAAGGACGCGATGAACGAGGCGCTGCGCGACTGGGTCGCCAACGTCGAGGACACCTATTACCTCATTGGCACGGTGGCGGGTCCGCATCCCTATCCGGCGATGGTGCGCGACTTCCAGTCGGTGATCGGCGAGGAAGCCAAGGCACAGTTGCGCGAGGCCGAGGGGCGGCTGCCGGATGCGGCGGTGGCGTGCATCGGCGGGGGGTCGAACGCGATGGGGCTGTTCCATCCGTTCCTCGACGATCCCTCGGTACGGCTGATCGGCGTGGAAGCGGGCGGCCACGGCATCGAATCCGGCGAGCATGCCGCCAGCCTGACCGGCGGGCGGCCTGGCGTGCTGCACGGCAACCGGACGTATCTGCTGCAGGACGATGACGGGCAGATCATCGAGGCGCACTCGATCAGCGCGGGGCTGGATTATCCCGGCATCGGGCCGGAGCATTCCTGGCTGCACGATATCGGCCGGGTGGAGTACGTCTCCGCCACCGACGAGGAAGCGCTGGCGGCGTTCCAGCTGTGCACGCGGACCGAGGGGATCATTCCGGCACTGGAGCCGGCGCACGCGCTGGCGCATGTGACCAAGCTGGCGCCGACGATGGGCCCGGATGAGATCATTCTGATGAATCTGTGCGGGCGGGGGGACAAGGACATCTTTGCCGTCGCCCAGCATCTGGGGGTCAAGC
>DATAPW010000195.1:0-1666 GCA_036265005.1 Acetobacteraceae bacterium
ACCTCATGATCTTCATCCGGCCGAAAATCCTGCGTGACCAGTCGCAGGCGGCCTACGAGACAGACCTCAAATACAACTACATGCAGGATCAGCAGAGGAGCTTCGAGCGCCGCGAGATCCCGCCGCTGCTCCCGGGTGAGCACCAGCCAGTGATGCCCCCTCTCCCGCCGCCACCTCCCCCGGGTACGCAGGCCGCGCCGATCTCGCCTGAAGAGAAGGAAAAGGCCGCGCAAGCACAGGGACGAGCGGATGATGCGCTGTACCGACGGTCAGTCACACCGCAAGGCGCGCCCGCGGCTCCTGCGCCGGCAACCCCGCCGCAATCCAGCACCACTTCGCCCGGTTTACCGGCGCCGGCGACGACAGCCGCTCCGGGAACCTCAACCGCGCCACCCCGGGATGGAGGCCAGCGATGAACGCGATTTCCGATAATTTGGCTGATGGTGTAGCCACGCCGGAATCAGCAACAGTCACGACCTTACTGCCGCCGGAGCGAAAACTGTCGTTCGCGTTTGCAAAGCGCCACGGCATTGTCGTCAGACAGTTCGTCGATGGCGTGGCGGAATGCGCTTGCCGCGAGAACGTCACCCCGCTCGCGATCGCCGAAGTGCGCCGGTATCTGCGCCGCGCGCTGCGGCTGGAGAGGGTGACGGAAGCGGAATTCGATATGCTCCTGCAACGTGCCTACGAAGGCGGCCAGGAAGCGATGCAGGCCGTCGAAGGTCTGGATGAGCAGACCGACCTGGCGCATCTCGCGCAGGATCTCCCCGAGCAGGATCTGCTCGACAGCGACGATGACGCGCCGATCATCCGCCTCATCAATGCGGTCCTCACCCAGGCGGTGAAGGAAAACGCTTCGGATATTCACATCGAGCCGTTCGAGAACCGCCTCGTGGTGCGCTTCCGGGTCGATGGTGTGTTACGCGAGGTTCTGACGTCGAAGCGCGCCGTTGCCCCGCTTGTTTGTTCCCGGATCAAGGTGATGTCGAAGCTGGATATCGCCGAGAAACGCCTGCCGCAGGACGGCCGCATCGGTCTCAAGATCGCAGGTCGCGCCGTCGACGTTCGTGTCTCGACACTGCCGTCCGGCCACGGCGAGCGGGTAGTGCTGCGTATTCTGGACAAGCAGGCCGGCAGGCTCGATCTCACGGCGCTGGGCATGGACCCCAAGACGGAGGGGCTCATCGACGAGCTCATCCACAAACCTCACGGTATTCTGCTGGTGACGGGTCCCACGGGCTCAGGCAAGACGACCACGCTGTACGCCGCCCTCGAGCGCCTGAACGACAACTCGCAGAACATCATGACCGTCGAGGATCCGATCGAGTACTACATCGACGGCATCGGGCAGACTCAGGTGAACACGAAGGTCGAGATGACCTTTGCGCGCGGCCTCCGCGCCATCCTGCGTCAGGATCCCGACGTGGTCATGATCGGTGAGATCCGTGACCTCGAGACCGCGCAGATCGCGGTGCAGGCAAGCTTGACGGGTCACCTTGTGCTGTCCACGCTCCATACCAACACCGCGTCCGGCGCGATAACGCGCTTGCGCGACATGGGTATCGAGCCGTTTCTGCTGTCCTCGAGCTTGATCGGCGTGGTGGCCCAGCGCCTGGTGCGCGTGCTCAGTCCAGAGACCAAGCAGCCCTTCCAGGCGGGCGAATAC
>DATAPW010000196.1:0-4398 GCA_036265005.1 Acetobacteraceae bacterium
TCGCTGATTGTTGGTCAGTGAGGTCTGGCGTTCCAGATGCTCCAGCACGGCGTCCTCCCCACGGGATCGTTCTTGAGGTGGCGGCACGGCGATGCAGGCACGGCGACACGGCAAGGGTAGCTGCAACGGCGCAGCGCGTGCAATGCTCTGATCGGATCAAGTGTCGGCGACAGGAGACAAGCATTGATCAAGGTTGAGCCGGTCACGCTCAAAGGCGGCGTGGCGATCGGCGTCATGGTGGAGCTGCCGCAGACCCGGCAACTGACCATCAGCACCACCAAGGGCTACATCTCGGCCGGCTACATCGACCTGCCGTTCCTGCAGCAGCGTCGGCCGGAGCGAAAGATCGTCGCGGCGCGCGTGCTCGATGTGCGCGAGATCCGCGACCTGCTGGGCGCCCGCGTGTTCGACTGTACGCCGGCGGCCGCTGCACTGGGCGTTGCACCCGGCATGACCGGGCAGGACGCGCTGGAACTGATGTTCTGAGGTGGCGGCGTAGTGGCGCAGGGCGAAATAGCGCAGCGCATTCCGCCCTTTTGCATCACCCTCCCAATATCGTGCCGACCGCGATGCCGGCATCGGCCGCCGGCCCCTTGCGGCCGCCGTCGGGACGTACACGCTCCAGCTCGATGAAGCCGCCCTGGCCGTGCACCACCAGCGCGCTGCCGTTCATCGCCACCACCTCGCCGAGCTTCTTGCCCTTCACTTCAGAGAAGGTGCGCGCGATGCGCTTTGTCGCGTTGTAGACGAACAGCTTCTTGCCATCGACCGTGGTCCACGCGCCCGGCGCAGGATCACAGCCGCGGATCAGATTGAAGATGATATCGACGTGGTTCGCCCAGTTGATGCGCGTTTCGGCGTCTCGGATGATGCCTTCATAGCCGGCGTTCGGTTCGTATTGCGCCAATGCGGGCGCCTTGCCGGCCACCACGAGGTCGGCAACTTCCACCAGCGCCGCAACGCCCATCGGGAAGATCTTGCCGAAGTACAGCGAACCCAGCGTATCCTCCGGCTCGATCGGCACCGAGCGCATCAGGATCACCGGCCCTTCGTCCAACCCATCGGTCGGCCGGAAGATGCTGAAGCCGGTCTCGCTGCGTCCGCAGATGATCGCCCAGCTCATGGAGGACGCGCCGCGGTGCAGCGGCAGCAGGCTGGGATGGAACTGGATGGTGCCAAATTTCGGGATCGTGCAGAAATCCTGCGGCGCGAACTGCGTGACATAGGCCATCACGCCGACATCGGCGTTGGCCTGCCGCATCGCTTCCTGCGCGGCCGGATCAGTGAGCTTGGGCAACTGGTGGACCGGCACGCCGCGTTCTTCGGCGGCAACGCGCAGCGGATCGGGACGGCCCTTTTCCGGCGCACAGAACACTGCCGCAACCGTATCGCCGCGGTTGAGGAAGGCTTCCAGCGTCGCCTTGCCGAAATCCTGCTGACCAATGATGGCGATCCGCATATCGCGGCCTCCTCCCTTGCCTGTGTTGCTGCCCCGACCTCGCACGCCGATCCAACCTTGGCAACCGTCGGGCGTTGGTTTTAGCATAAGCCAATACTGCCGGGAGGCACCAGATGGCGTTCGATGAACAAGAGGCTATCGGCAGCTTCTGGATTGCGCGTGCACGCGGCGAATTCTTTCCGGCCGAATGGTTCGACCGCCTGACGCTCGACGACGCATATCGCATCCAGTTGGGCATCGTCGCGCGCCGCTGCGGCGCAGGCGAACGACAGATCGGTTGGAAGGTTGGCCTGACCGCCGAAGCGATCCAGCAACAATTCGGTTTCCACGAACCGGTGTTCGGCTGCATCCTGGACAGCAAGCGATCCGGGCACGTGTTCCGCCGCGACGAACTGATCCGCCCTGGGTTCGAGCCCGAACTGTGTCTCCGGGTCAACCAGCCGTTGAGCGGCGAGATCAGCATGGCGACGGCGCGCGCCGCGATCGATATGGTCTATCCGGCACTCGAGATCATCGAGACCCGCGGCGATTTCACCGCGCAGATCGCCCTCGCCATGGCAGACAATGCGCAGCAGAAGACCATTATCCTGGGTGATCCGGTGCCGCTTGCCGGCATGGCATTGGACGCCGTCACCGCGACCATCGAGATCAACGGCAATGTCGTCGCAACCGGAAGCGGCGACGCGGTACTCGGCAACCCGTTGAACTCGGTGGTCTGGCTGGCGCGCAAGCTGGCGCAGTTCGGCCGCCATATCCAAACCGGCGACCTGATCATGAGCGGTTCGTTCACGCGCCAGTTCCCGATCGAGCCGGGCGATCGGGTGCACGCCGATTTCGACGATATCGGCAAGGTCCAGGTCGCGATGCTGGCATAGCAGCGGGCCCAGGACCGCAGCGATCGTTGCTGACACTCACGGCGGAGCGAAGGCGGAACCGGGAGCAAGCTAACGCAAAAGCGGCTTATCGAGCATGTCCCAGCGATAAGCGCGAGCCACCCGATCGACAATCTCCTGCGCCAGGGGGTGTCCATTGTCGCCGTTGGTCATCACGACCACGCCATAACCTTTGGCACGATGCGCGGTCGCCAGGCACCGAAATCCCCAGTTGCTGCCACCGTGTTCGAAGTACCAGCCCTCGCCTTTCTGCACGATCGAAAAGCCGATGGCGTAAGAACCGACGCCCACCGGCGTAACCATCTCCTGCATCGTGGCCCGGGCGAGCACCGAGCTCGATTGCCCGCTCATTGTCCGCTGCACCTCGATCATGAATTTTGCGAGATCGATCGGCGTGGTCCATAATCCCGCTGCGGCCTGTTCGGGATACACGTGCCACCGTGCGCCCATGCCTCTTCCGAGCCAATTATGGCCTCGCGCAGTCAGCTTCTCGCGATCCACCGACAAGCCTTGATCAAAGGTGCTGCTGCTCATGCCGATCGGGCCGAGCACCCAATTGTGCATGATCTCCGTGAATGGAATTCCGACCGCATCCACAAGCGCGAGTTGCTCAATCATGATGCCTCCCCCGGAATAATGGGAGGCGGTGAGGGGTGGGCGAACCAATCGAACGGGGCCAACATTGGAAGGCGCCTGGCCGTCAAGTATCTGCCGCACCGTGGGCAGGGGCGCTCCCGGGTCATAGCCGGGGAATCCGAAGCCATCCCCGGTGCCGGACGTATGGCTCATGAGCGTTCGCGGCGTCACGGGCTGACCGCCGTTGAATGGTGCGTCCGGCAGTGTCCAAGAGGTCAAAATGGTGTTGACGTCTTGGTCGAGACCAAATTTGCCGCTTTCAACCGCTTTGAGCGACGCCATGGCCGCGAGCGGTTTGCTCACTGAGGCAGCCTGATACAGCGTTTCGTTCGTGGCGGGCGCACCGGTTTCGACGTCTGCGATGCCCCAGGATTTCGCCCAATGCACGGCAAAGTCATGGATCACGGCAACACTGAGGCCGGGCACGTGGTAGTAAGCCATGATCTCTTGGATCGTGAGTGGATCAGCGCCCTGGCGATTGGGCAGCTGAGGACCTTCAACTTCTGCGATCATTGAGAGGCTGCCTTTGACCGCTGGTGGGAAATTGGGATCGGATGATCACGGTAGGATGTGATTCCAACGGTTGTCGAGACCGGGTCGTATGAACAATCTGATGTGGACCAGCCACCCGCACACAGCATGGCTCGTTGCCCATGAGTTCCGAGCCAGGTTTTCAATAGCCGCCCGGCAGTACCAGCATCGTCGGCCGCTCGGGCAATGTCGCGCGCGACAGCAACAGCGTGGGCGAATCGCTGAACCGCACCGCATAACGGTCGCGGACCAGATCGGCAAAACGCGCCACCACGTCGCGGGTAAAATAATGCATCGGCAGCACCAGCCGCGGATGGATCTGATCGAGCACCTGCGCCATGTCCGGCTGGCTCATCGTATACACACCATCCACCGGCGCCATCACCACGTCGATGTGCCCCAGCAGCACGAGGTCCTGCTCGGTCAACAGATGGTGGAGGTGCGACAGATGCGCAATGCACAGGCCGGCACTTTCGAACAGGAAGATCGAATTGCCATAGACCTCGGTGCCGCCCTGCCAATCGCGGATATTGGTCGGCAGGTTCGCCACGTGCAGGTCGCCCACCGTCAGGTCGATCTGCGCCGGCCTCCCGTCATCCTGCCAGCCATGCAGCACGTAGCGAATGCGCGGGTCCGGATGGTCGGTGTAATGCGTCGAGTGCGCATGGTTCATGGTGGCGATATCCGGCGGATCGGTCGGCACGTTGAAACCGTTGTAGTCGGTGACAGCACGAACGCCGCCCGGCGTCTCGATCAGGAAGCTGGCATGGCCGAGGAAGGTGATCGCGATGGTGTCGGGCGATGCGGCGGCGGCCAGCACGCGCGGCTCGCCGAATGCGATCGGCGCGCAGCCGGCATCCGCCGCTCGTGGCAACAGCA
>DATAPW010000197.1:0-9151 GCA_036265005.1 Acetobacteraceae bacterium
ATCCACCGCGAGCGCAGCGGCGAAGGCCAGGATGTCTCGGTGGCAATCCACGAGGCGGTGTCGAAGAACCCCGAGCAGGACATCATGTATTGGGTGATGCGGCGGGTGCCGCTGTGGCGGCTGACCAACCGGCATGCCGCCGAATTTCCCAACCACTCGCCGGGCATTTGTCACACGAAGGACGGGCGCTGGTTCATCACGCATGGCATGGGCGCACGCGACCTGAAGAACCTGGTGCCGCTCCTGTCGAAATACGGAGCCCAGGCCGATCTGCAACCGCCGCCGCCGGATGCCGATTTGCGCGCTCGCCAGGTGCCCGGCACGGCCGGCAGTGACGAAGCACGGGCGCATATGCTCGATGTCGTGCAGCGTTTTGTGCGCGCGTGGACCTACAAGGACATGCCGTGGGCGAGGCGCAGGATTCGGGGCTCCTCTGGGCGCCGCTGCGCAAGCCGCACGAGAACGCGCTCGACGAGCATTGGCTCGCCCGCCAAACCTTTGCCGATGTCGAGCACCCGGAGCTAGGCCGCAATTTTCGCTATCCGACCAGCAAATGGCTCAGCAGCAAGACGAGCTGGCAGGTTGGCCGCCGCGCACCCTTGCTCGGCGAGGATACCGAGGCGGTGCTCGGCGAGATGCTCCGCCGCCCGAGAGTGCCGGCGGAGCCGCGCCGGGTCGAAATCCCGCGGCTCTCGGCCTTGCACAACAAGCCGTTCCCATTGCAGGGCATAAAGATCCTCGATTTCGCGTGGTTTCTCGCCTCAGCCGGCGGCACGCGGTTTCTCGCGGCAATGGGCGCGGAAAGCTTCAAGGTCGAGTGGAAGGATAATCCCGATACGCGGCTCGCAGCGATGGCGCCGATGGGTGGGTGGGCCGCGCGCGACGCGGCAACCGGCTCGCTGCCCGGCGTGCGCGATTCAGACATGGGCGGCCAGTTCAACAACAAGAACGCCGGCAAGCGCGGCATTTCCTTGAACATCCGGCATCCCAAAGGCTTGCAGATCGCCAAGGACATGGTGCGCGTGTGCGATGTCGTCGCCGAGGGCTTCTCGCCCGGCGTATTGCAGCGCCTCGGGCTCGGCTACGACGTCATGAAGTCGATCCGGCCGGACATCATCTACATCCAGCAATCGGGCATGGGCGCGCACGGCACCTACGGCCGCATGCGCACGGTCGGCCCGGTTGCGGCGGCGTTTGGCGGCCAGGGCGAGATGTCGGGTTTGCCGGAGCCGGCGATGCCGGTCGGCTGGGGCTATTCGTACCTCGATTGGATGGGCGCCTACGGCTACGCGCTTGCGCTACTCGGCGCGCTGTATCACCGCGAGCGCACCGGCGAGGGGCAGTGGATCGATGCCTCGCAGTGTGAGTCCGGACTGTTCCTGACCGGGGCTACGATTCTTGACTGGTCGGCAAATGAGCGGATGTGGCGGCGCTACGGCAACCGCTCGCCATACAAGCCGGCGGCGCCGCATGGCGCATATCGCTGCGCCGGCAAGGATCGCTGGATTGCCATCGCCTGCTTCACCGACACGGAATGGCGCACCTTGGCGCAAGTAGCGGGGCAGAGGGCATGGCTGGACGATCATCGCTACAGCACGTTGGAGCATCGGCTGCTGCATCAGGACTCGCTCGATGCACTGGTCGAGGCGTGGACGCGCACCCAGGACCGCTATGAACTGATGATGAAGCTGCAGCATGCCGGCGTGCCGGCCGGTGTGTGCCAGAATGCCGAGGACCGCTGCGATCAGGATCCGCAATTGTGTCATCTGAAGTGGCTGACGGAAGTCACGGGCACGAAGATCGGTACTTGGCCGGTTTATGAATTGCCGATGAAGTTCAGCCAGACACCAGGCTATATCGGCGGCCCGATCGACCGTGGCGCACCTTGCTATGGCGAGGACAACATGTGGCTGCTCACCGAACTACTCGGCAAGTCGCCCAGCGAAGTGGAACGGCTTGCCGAGGAAGGCGTCATCTAGCGCGCTATCTGATCGAATGACAGGGTTCACTCGTTCATCTTGCTCAGGTCGATGTGCAGCACCTGCACGACATCGCGGATGCCGTCGTAACTGGCATCGGTCACGGCCACCAGACCATGGCTGCCGGCGCGGCCGAGGATCTTCATGTCTCGCTCGGGCAGGCTGGTCAAATCCAGCGATTGCAGAGCTTGGGTTAGCCGCGCCTTGAACCCGGGTGGCAGGTTGCCGCGAACTGCAAACGGCCCGCCCGGGATCGGATCCGACAGCCACAGCCGGACATAGTCGTCCGGGCGGTAGATGCCCTGCACGGTCGCCGCCGAGATAACCGTGCTGTTCATCTCGCCGACCAGGACCTTGTGGTTTCGAATTGCCTCGAAGCTCGCTGTATGTGTGCCAGTATAGACGGGCTTGATGTCGTGGTCCGGGTCGATGCCGTTCTTGCGCAGGCCGTAGGCCGGGATCAGGTGCCCGGAGGTCGACGCCGGATCCGAGAACGCGAAACTCTTGCCGACAATGTCCTTGAGGCTGGTGATGCCGGTGCCCGGCCACGTCACGATGCTTGCTGTGTAGGTCGAGGGCTTTCCCTCGGGGTTGGCGTAGCCCGCTACCGCTTCGGCGCCGGCGACCTTGTGCGCCAGCACGTAGCTGAATGCGCCATACACGCCAAGCTCGATGCGCTCGGCGCGCATAGCCTCGATGGTCGCGGTGTAGTTGGTGCCGAACTGCACGGTGACCGCACAGTCTAGTCGGTCGGCGAGCAGCTTGCCGATACGAGCATAGATTGGCGTCAGTTGCATGGTGTCTTCGCCCGGCACCACACCGAAGCGCACGGTACCGCCATTCGGACAATCCGGCGCGCTGGCCTGCGCAGTGGCCGTGAACAGGCAAGCCGCGCATGCGGCGACAGGAAGAAGCCGATGCATGACGTGTCTCCATCATCTGATATGCGAGCGAGCTCCATTAGGCGGTGTCCGGCGTACCGTCTGTTCCGGTTCGATGAAGTTTGTCGGGCAGTGCCCCTTGAGCCGGACTGCACCGACGAGGCAAAATCGAACCCGCCGCGCTGACTGACGATGTCACACTGCCCAAACCGAAGATGGACCGAAATCGCCATGATCCTGGTTACCAACAACGAAGGCACACTCGGCGTGCCAACCACCGCACGGTTGCTTGCGCAGGGGGCTCACGGGCTCGACGCGATCGAGGCCGGCATCCGTATGATCGAGGCGGATCCTTCGGTGCGCACCGTCGGCCGTGGCGGTTGGCCTAACCTGCTGGGCGAGATGGAGCTGGATGCCTGCATGATGGATGGCACCACGCTGCGTTCCGGCGCGGTCGGTGCGCTGCAAGGCTATCTGCATCCGGTGAGCGTTGCGCGCGAGATTATGCGCCGGCTGCCGCACGAATTCCTGGTGGGCGAGGGGGCCGCCCGTTTTGCCCGCGAGATTGGCGCCGAAGCAGCGGATAACCTCATTGAGGATTCCCGCCGCGCCTGGCAGGACTGGTTCGACAATGAGGTGCCCGAGAAGCAGCGCCGTGCCTGGCCGGATACGGAACTGGCACCGCTATGCCGCCATGCCATCGATCCGGAGGTTGGCCGCGATACCACAGTGTTCCTGGCACATGACGGCGCGGGCAATATCTCTTCCGGCACCAGCACATCCGGCTGGGGCTGGAAGTATCCCGGCCGGCTAGGCGACAGTCCAATCATCGGTGCCGGCTCCTATGCCGACACACGCTATGGGGCCGCGGCGTGCACCGGCGCGGGCGAGATGACCATCCGTTGCTGCACCGCGCGCTCCATCGTGCTGTACATGAAGCAGGGTGCCAGTGTTGCCGATGCAGTGGGCGAAGCGGTGGAGGATATGCGAGCGCTCAAGGGCGGGCTCATCAGCCGAGTGACAGTCCATGCCATCGACGCCAAGGGCAACCACAAGGTTGTCGCGGTCAATGGCGCGGGCGACAACCGCTATTGGCTGTGGGAAGGGCAGGGCGAGCCACGCATGCTGCCGGCGGAACCCGTGGTGATCACCACCGCCGGAACGCGGCCGACCTCCACGACACGCTACACCCGCGCGCCGTAGCGCCGCGGCCACGTCATTCCCCGCGCAGAAGGCAAGAACCCAGGCGTCGCAGCACCGTTGGGCGGCCGCTGGATTCTCGCCTTTTCGAAATGACGGGTCAGGGCAAGGTTACAGGCTAAACCACCTTCCGCTCGCGCAGTCCGGCGATCTCGGCATCGCCATAGCCCAGCGAGCGCAGCACCTCGTCGGTGTGTTCGCCTGGCTCAGGCGTCGCTGTTCGCACACTCCACGGCGTGCGCGATAGTTCCACCGCCTGGCCGACAACCTCCACATCACCCAGCACCTTGTGCTGCACATGGCGCGTCATGTTGAGGTGACGAACCTGCGGATCCGCGAAGACCTCGTTCATCTTGTAGATCGGCCCGCAGGGTACGCCTGCCTCGTTCATCAGTTCAATCCATTCGGCCGTGGTACGCCTGCGCGTGATCGCACTGATCGCGTCGTGTAACCGGGCGCGGTTCCTGGAACGATCGGCATTGGTGGCGAAGGCCGGATCACTCGCGAGCTGCGGTGCTTCGATCACTTTGCAAAAGCGGCGATAGATCGCCTCGCCGGCGGCGCCAATGTTGAAGTAACCATCGGCGGTCTGAAAGACACCAGTCGGTATACTGGTAGGATGGTCGTTGCCCGCCTGCTCCGGTACCTCATGGCCAATCGTCCAGCGCGCCGCCTGGAAGTCCAGCATGGCAATCTGCGCTGCCAGCAGGTTGCTCTGCACCCATTGCCCCTCCCCTGATTGCTCGCGCTCGAGCAATGCCACCAGGATGCCCATCGCACAGAAGATTCCGGCGGTCAGGTCGGCCACAGGAATGCCGACACGCACGGGTCCCTGCCCTGGGAGCCCGGTGATCGACATCAGCCCGCCCATGCCTTGCGCGATCTGATCGAATCCGGGGCGCTCGCGGTATGGACCATTCTGACCAAAGCCAGAGATGCTGGCATAGACCAGACGCGGATTGACCGCGTGCAAGGTCGCATAATCGATACCGAGGCGGAACTTCACATCGGGACGGTAGTTCTCGACCAGCACGTCGGCATCGCGTGCAAGGCGTTTCAGAATGTCCACGCCCTCGGGTGACTTCAGGTTGAGCGTCATGCTGCGCTTGTTGCGGTGCAGGTTTTGAAAATCCGGTCCGTGTCGCTCTCCGCCCATACCAGCATCGCCTTCAGGCGACTCAACCTTGATCACCTCGGCTCCCCAGTCGGCAAGCTGACGCACGGCGGTCGGACCCGCGCGCACACGCGACAGATCAAGCACCTTGAAGCGGGCGAGGGGACCCTGGGCCGCTGACAAATTCATTGTGCCTCCATTCTCATCGGCTGGGATTTCGTCAAAAACACATTGCACGGAACGCCGGTCACGTCGAGTTTCCGCAACCATGTTGCAATCAGTTCCCCTAGTCGCACGTTTGTGATGGACCGTCACGCTCCTGAACCATCATCGACGTGGGCGATGAAGCCGCGACAGTGGTATTGACGCCGGCTGATTGCCGCCAGATCGATACGTGGTAGCAGCGTCTGAGAACGGGCCGGACGGCCCGCTTTCAGTTGCCCGGGGAGACACGGTGTCCTGTTTGACGCAAAGCGAGACCGCCACGCCTGAAGCAAGATGTGCGGAGCGCCCAAAGCTCATGATCGTCGACGACGACCCGGAGGTGAGGGTGATCGTTGCCGAATTCCTCGAGGACTTCGGCTACCGGGTGCTGCAGGCAACAGGGGGTGCAGAGGCCCTTGAGCTGCTGGCGCGGACACCAGATCTAAGCATGATCATTTCGGATATCCGGATGCCCGACATGTCAGGCATCGAGTTGGCCGATGTCGCGACGCAGCGCCGGCGCGACCTGAAGATCATCCTGATCTCCGGCTATTTCATATCCCAGCAGGTCTCGCGCCGGTTCCTTCGCAAGCCGTTCCGCATGAAGGAATTGGAAGCAGCGGTACGGGCCGAGCTCGATACGTGATCCGAGCAGGCCGGCCAGCCTGCCCGGTTGCTTTGCAGAGAGCTGAACACGAAACGACGGCACTGACGCCGCACGGCTTGCCGAAATCGGTCGATGCGCTGATCCCGCGCTTGCGGCCTTGCTACACGAAACGACCGCGCGGCAGCGCGATGGAGTCGTCAGCGTCGACCGGAGACGCTATCCTGGGTCATCTGATCATTGGCCGTTGACCTTCGATGATGGATCGGCACGTGCTGTCGAATGGAACTTTGTCCGCCACGGTGAAGGCGGATGGTGCGGAGCTCTGTTCGCTTTGTGACGCGACCGGTGAGGAGATGCTTTGGCAGGCGGCGCCAGTATGGCCACGCCATGCGCCGGTGTTGTTTCCGATTGTCGGCCGCCTGAAGGACGACACACTGCGTCATCAGGGCAAGGCATATCATTTGCCACAGCACGGCTTTGCCCGCGACAAGCGGTTCGCGTGGCTGAACCGCAGCGCCACCGGCTGCCGGTTGGTGCTGCATGAGGACATCGAGACGCGGGCGGTCTATCCGTTCGCGTTCCGGCTCGAAATTGCGTTCGCCCTCGATGATGATGCCCTGGTGACGAGCTTCACTGTCGCGAATCCCGGGCGCGACATCCTGCCGGCGTCCGTGGGCGCGCATCCAGGGTTCATCTGGCCGCTGATGGAAGGGCTGGACAAGGCCGCACACGTTCTGGAATTTGCGGAGCCCGAGACCGCGCCGGCCCGCCGCCTGGCGAACGGGCTGCTCCGTCCGTCTCCGGAACCGACGCCGATCGTGGGCCAGACGCTACCACTGGATCCGTCGCTGTTCGCGGCAGATGCCGTGATCCTGGATCGGCTCGCCAGCAGTTCGGTCCGTTACACCGCTCCTGGTGCGCCTGCCGTCGAGGTGGCGTGGGAGGGTTTCGAACAACTCGGCATCTGGTCGCGCGCAGGCGGTGATTTCCTTTGCATCGAGCCATGGCATGGCATGCACAGCCCAACTGACTTCGACGGCGACTTTCGTGACAAGCCAGGCCTCATGCTGATCCCGCCCGGCGAGCGGCGCACGCTGTCAATGCGGATCAGGCTCTGCTGACCATCGCTCGCGCACCAATCTGAGACGCTCGCGAAGGAGGGCGCTCTACAGCCGCGTGGCCTGCAGCGAATAAGCCAGCGGCAGCCACGGCTTGTCGGGCCAGCGATACAGCCCATCGGAGCCCTCGGTGAGACAGCCGAACATGCGCCAGGTGACGGCATCGTGTTCGTGTAACCAGTCGAGGCGCAGTCCCGCAGCGATCAGGGCAGTGACCACGCTGCCAAGCGGATGGATCCATTGATGGGTCGTGCTGTTGGTCAGGCGCGCCGAGGGATCGGCGTAGTCCGTCGCATCATCCAGCACGAGCGGCTCGGTGTGGAAATAAGGCATGAAGAATCCGGGGTGCCCGTTCGCCTGCGGCGTCAGGTCGTCGAGCACCAACGCCGCCGGATGGCCTTCCGCGAAATACAGCGACCCACCCGGCTTGAGGAAATGCGCGACGACTCGCGCCCATCCGGCGATGTCAGGCAACCAACAGATGGCGCCCCAGGTGACGTACACCCGATCGAATGAAGCCGGTTCGCCGATGGCGCGCGGCGCGTCATAGAGATCAGCCTCGACGAAGCGAACGCGATCGGCGAGCCCCAGTTCCTCGCCGTGAGCCCGCGCCGCGGCGATCGCGGGGGGTGAAAAATCCAGGCCGACCACCATCGCGCCTTGCTGCGCCAGGATCAGGCTGTCATGGCCGAAATGGCATTGCAGATGCAATAGCCGCAGCCCGTTCACCGGGCCGAGTTCTGCCTCTTCGATGGCGTTTTTCCGAGCGGTGCCGGCATGTAGCGGACCCATATCGTAGGTGGGAGTGCCGAGATGGATCTTCACCCGTTCGTTCCAGTTGGCCCGGTTCAACCTCAGCCAGTTCTCATCGGGCATGATAATCGGACCCTAAGTTATTCGTTCTGTTTTACTTTCTGCCACTCAGCTTCCATACCTTCGAGCGGCATCTCAACAAGGGTCTTTCCTTCTGAAGCAGTATTTTGCTCCATTTTATTGAATCGCCGCATGAATTTCTGGTTCGCCTGCCTCAGGCACGTCTCGGGATCGAGATCGAGTTTCCGCGCGAGATTGGCGAGCACAAACAGCAAGTCGCCCAGTTCGTCCGCCAGCCGCTCGGGATCGCTCGTCGGCAGTTCCGCCCGAAGCTCGGCTACCTCCTCGTCGAGTTTTTCCAGCACTGCCTCCGCATTCGGCCAGTCGAAGCCGACACGCGCAGCACGGGACGTCAATTTGGCGGCCCGGGTCAGGGCAGGGAGGCCATCCGGGACACCGGCCAATGCACCGGTTTCGGCCCTGTCAGCCCGTTCGGCGCCTTTCTGTGCCTCCCACGCGGCGGTTTGGGTTGCGGCATCCGACACCGACGCCTCACCGAACACATGCGGGTGCCGACGGATCATCTTGTCGGCGATCGTCTGTGCCACTTCGGTAAAGCCGAACTGGCCGGCTTCCTCGGCCATCCGCGCATGATAGACAACCTGGAACAGCAGGTCGCCCAGTTCATCCGGCAGCGATGCCAGGTCACGCCGCGCGATGACATCGGCGACCTCATAGGCTTCCTCGATCGTGTAAGGCGCTATGGTGTCGAAGCTCTGCTGCTTGTCCCAAGGACAACCGCGAACCGGGTCGCGCAGCGCCGCCATGATGTCGAGCAATCGCCGCAGTTCGGCTTCCGCAGTCAGCATCGGTTGCCGTGTCCCGTGATGGGGTGTGCCATCGGACAACCATAGGGAGCGGTGGGGCCGGCATCAATTCGGGTCTCAGGCGGTCCCATTGTCGGCGCCCGATAGAGAAGTCACAACTTCTTCCCGATAGAAATGTCACTCTGGCGGCGGACACACGCTTTGCGACACGGCATGGTAGCCGAAAGCTGGGCGGGGGCGGCGGGGTCAAGGGCCAAAAGCCGGCTGGCCGGTGCGCGCAGCGCAGCCCTTTGAGGCCGTCGTCCCTGCCCAGCACGCTGGCAATGCCGCGTGACCAGCCGGATTGCGATCAGGCTATCGCCATGGCGCGGGCGGCACGTGACGCGCGGCCCTTCGATGGCAGCCCTG
>DATAPW010000198.1:0-10336 GCA_036265005.1 Acetobacteraceae bacterium
ACCCCATGCAGGAGATAGAATTTCATCGCGCGCTGCATCGGCCTGGCACAATAGTGGACGCGGGAGCGCATGAAGGGCGCGCGACACTGTTGCTGGCGCACCTCCCGACCTCGCAGGTAGTTGCGTTCGAGCCGGTCCCGCCGACGTTCGCGCGCTTGCAGCGAACCGTGGCGGCAGCATGGGGCGGCGAGACCCCATCGCATGTCACGTTGCGACGTGAGGCGCTGTCTGACCGCAGCGGCACAACAATGATCGCTGTGCCGCGCGTCAACGGCAACATCCAGGACGAGTGGGCGTCAATAGCTAAGGACTACAAGGCATTGCGCCAAGCCGACCCCCGGATTGAGGAAATTCAAACCTGGTCGGTGCCTGTCCTCCGGTTAGATGATGTGGATCTTTCAGACGTGACGGCGCTCAAGATTGACGTTGAAGGCGCTGAATTGGAGGTCCTCCGCGGTGCATGGGCGACCTTGCGGCGATGGCGCCCCTGCCTTTCGGTCGAAATCGAGGAACGTCATCGAAAAGGCAGCACGCGTGCTGTACCGGAACTGCTGCACCGCCTTGGCTATGAAGGGTGGTTCGAGTTCTTCGGCGAATGGCGTCGGATTGAGCAATTAGATGTGGCGACAATGCAGCGCGCCTCTCCGTCGCCGGCAGAGTTCACGGTGACGCATCCATACGTCTTCACGTTCTATTTCGTGCCGAGCGATCGGCGGCAGGAGCTGGCTCGACTTGCACGACTGCCGTAGCAGCAATCTGCGATCATTTCGGACGCTGCTGCACCGCCCACGGTGAGTCGCTGAACCTCCAGTCCGAGGTCGCTGTGGCCCTGCTCCGGGGTCGTGACCGGATAGAGTCTGACCGCGTAGCGTTGGGAATTGCCCCGCATCACGACGCGGTAGATGGTGTAGCTGCCTGTTGCGCATTCCTTGTTCGGTCCGACCCTGCCGCATCGATCCCGCGTTGACGGGGGAGAATTGGGGCCGTCACAGCGTTTCCTCGTGCTTCTCGTCAAAGTGTAGCCCGAACTGCCCTGATCGCCAGCGCGACACCAGCGGCGGAAATCCACTGTGCGCGGCAGCATGTCGGTGACCCACATCACCGTCCGGGTGTCGCTGGAGATCGGCGCTGCTCAGGACGGAAGACAGTTGTGAGATCAGCGAACGGCGGAGTTTCGCTGGAAACCACGCGCGCCGGCCAGCTGCGGTGAAGGTGCGCACTCGGGCATTCCCCTGGCAGCGCACGCAGGAGGTATGGCAGGGCCAAGGCAATTGCGGAGAAGACCATACCGGATGCGCCGGCGCAGTATAGCCTGCCGCCGCGGCCTTACCCGCGGCAGCCACGATATTCGGGAGCAGTGCACTGCGGATGGCAAACCGGGGTGCAGGGGTCACGATACTGGTGTATCGCTTGTGGCTCCCTTAATGCGGCAATGGCGGCAGGGCGGCATCGGTACCGAAGCGGTAAATTGTCGTCGAATGGAACTCCTGCCCTAGCTTCAGCTCAGTGGTGGGAAAATTCGGCTTGTTGGGACTGTCCGGAAAATGCTGCGTCTCAAGCGTAAACGCCTCGGTCTGACGGTAGGTCGTGCCCGATGAGCCGACCACCGAGCCGTTCAGGCCGTTGCTGGTGTAGACCTGCAAACCTGGCTCGGTCGTGAAGCAGTCAAGCACGCGGCCACTGCGAGGATCACAGGCACGCGCGGCGAAGGCGATACTGTCGCCGGGGCGTTGGTTCAGTACGAAGTTGTGGTCGTAGCCGTGTGCATAGACCATCTGCTGAAACGTGCTGTGCAGCCGGGCACCGATTGGCGTCATCTGTCGGAAGTCGAGCGGCGTGCCTTCGACGGGCGCGATTTCTCCCGTAGGGATCTGATCCGGCCCTGCGGGGGTGTATCTGTCCGCGTTCACCAGGAGTATCTGGTCCTCGACTGAGCCCGACCCGTTGCCGGCCAGGTTGAAGTAGGAATGATTGGTGAAGTTTATCACCGTGTTCTTGTCAGTGCTTGCCTCATAGTCGATCCGCAGCGCATTGTCGTCAGTGAGCGTGTAGGTCACGTGCGTCGACAGTGTGCCGGGGAAATTTTGATCGCCGTCCTTACTAACATGGCTGAGCGTCGCGGCGATGCCATTCTGCACTTGCTTGGCAGTAACGTCCCAGACCTTTTTGTCGAGCGCGTCGGGGCCGCCATGCAGCGTGTTCGCGCCATTGTTGGCGATCAGATGGTAGGTCTGCCCGTTCAGTGTGAACTGGGCACCGCCGATACGATTGGCGTAACGGCCGGTGATCGCGCCGTAATGCGCACTGAGCGTCTCATATTCGTGCAAGGTCTTCAGGCCGAGCACGATGTCATCCAGCCGTCCCGTCCGGTCGGGCGCTTCAATGTCGGTTATGACACCGCCATAGCTAAGAAAACGCATGCGCATGCCCCGATCATTGGTCAAGGTGAAGATGTCCACCGCCTGGCCGCCCTGCGTGGTTCCGTACGGCTGCTGATCGAGTGTGGGAGCGGCGTTGGCTGTCGCACCGGCCATCGCAGCCGCCAATGCAGCGGCGATCGCCCAGGCGCACGCCACGTTTGCATCGAATTCGCCGCGGCGGCGGAAGCACACGTCGTTTGTGAGGCCTGTCATGGCATTTCGTTCCCTTTTTGCTCTGTCCCTGGTTGAGTTGGAGACATTCTTTGTCGGTTGGTGTCGACCCAGAGCAAGCTGAGCGCTTGTTGGCGCGGCTCGGCGCAGGCAGCGTGACTTGGATCAGCTACGCCGGCGACTAAGGGGGCATCGTCTGCCGGCTCGAAGCAGCAGACGAAACGGCTGAGGCGGTGTTCGCCTCCATCACCCACCTCCGCTTCGACCCACGTCTACCGCTCACTCCAGAGATCGTCGCCTACCAGAAGCACCGAGTGAAGCGCCTGCGCCTCCAGCCTCAATAGACCGGACTCACATTCCAGCCCACAATCAAGAGGGTCGCTGACGCTCCTCTGTGAGGTCGAGATTGACCATGACGCCGGCCGCTCTGAGCAACTCGATTGCTCCATCATGGCTGAGGTGTCGCGAGGACATGAGGAAGGCGACAGCGTCGACTTTGGGAGTCTCGTTCTTGATGAGCCTCAAAGCCGGTTCAGATTGGCCAATCGATGGGCTGACACGGGAGCGACTTATCGTGCAGGGGTAACAAAAAAAGCTGCCCGGCTGGCAGCGTGACGGGTGTCATGGAAGTTGCCGGTGAGCGCCACTACCATGCGTCACTACTCACAGGCATTTCCCACTCTGCGCGCAACTGAATATTGACAATTTCACATTGGGGGAAACTACGAAGGTCGCGTTCGGCCGCGGTGATGACTGCACGTATCGACATGGCTTCGTACTCTTTGGTAGCTCTGCCACCGTTCGGACCAATAATCTCTACGACATAGATCATGGAGCCTCCTAATCGCCACCGTGATCTGCTATCGCCAACTCTGCCGTCAAAGCGCTCTCAATCACCTTCCGCCTTCTCTTTCTCCTTACCCATGTCGCCATGATTATAGCCTATTGTGCAGCTGCTTGCGCAGGAACCCGTGCTGTCACGTGCAGCAATTGGAAACCGGGGCATTCCGAAAGATCTGCTTTCACACGATGCACCACATCCCGGATGGACGGGGCCTCGTATTCCTTGGTTGCCGTCTCGCCCGCGGGGGTTTCGATTTCAACGACGTATATCATCGTATTCTCCTCCCCCTTTCCTGCACTTTAGCAGGTTCGGCGCGGAGGCATCACCTCACATTCGGGCGACCGTCAATCCCACCCCCGCGCCGCACACAGGCGTGGTGCGTCGGAAGTTAACGGAAAAGCCGGAGTCGCCATCCCTGGCGTTGTGCAGTGTAATGGATGCCGACGTCCCTGTGGGATGTATATCTGGTTGTCATGACAATAGCTCATTACCTCGCCAAGCATGGCTTCTTCCGGGAACAATTTGCCAAGAGGCTCGGCGTCACAGATAGCGCAGTGGGCGCTGGCTCAATGGCCATCGCGAGCCTAAACCCGCTACAGCCCTCAGAATCGGGCGTGTGACCAAGGGCGAAGTGACCCTGCGGGACATCTACCGCTAACGAAGCGAACGCGGCTGCTCAGCTCGCACCAATGCGATGGATAGAGCGGCCGCAACTCAGGGCGTATAGGCATGGCTATGCCGCCTTCTTTCCAAGCCACGCCGCGCCTTTGCTGCGGCAATGCCTTCGGCCTGTCGTTCCTTCCGCAAGTTAGTTTCGAACTCGGCGAACACCCCAAGCATGTCGAGGAAGGCCTTACCGGAAGCGATGCCCGTGTTGATCGGCTGCTCAGTCGCGCGGCAACGCCACTCGTCCTTCCTTCAGCTCATGGACGATGTCCTGCAGATCCTTCAATGAGCGGGCGAGCCGGTCGATGCGCGTGATGACAAGGGCATCGCCTGGCCGCAGAAATCCGAGCAAGACCTGTAGCTCGGTCCGACTGTCATGGCGTGTGCCGCTCGCCTTTTCGGCGCGGATCACATCGCCAGGCCGCCTTCAGCGCGGCACGTTGGATGCCGAGGTTCTGGTCGAGGGTCTAAGCGCGCGCGTAGCCGTATAGGGCCATCAGAAAGTCGGTCCGAGTAGGGCAGGGAATCGTCTCGTTAGAGTCTAGACTCCATGCTCGTGCCGTCTCAAGAGGAAAATACTAACCCTAATGAGACGCGATTTGTGTCTCACTCCGATGTCTCACTGGCGTATGGCCTAACGAGCCGAAGACATCATCAGCCGCGAATAATCGGCGCGGTCAGAGTGCCTGCTGCAGGGAGTGCATCGCATCAGCTAGCCGGACGCATCGATCAGCTTCAAAAGCTGGTCCACCATGGGTTTGGTTGCCTTACGAAGGTTCTCCGGTCGGCGATACAGCAGCCACGTGATGAGCATATGCGTGATGCTGCCCATCAGAATCGTGGCCGTCTGGTATGGATCGAGTTTGCGAGACCACTCGCCGCGCCTGCTACCTTCACGAACCATCGCCACAACAATGCGGCCGAAGTCGTCGACCGCGCGGCGGACACGCGCCTCCTCGATCAGCACGCTTGGCCAGATTTCCAGGTAGAGCAGCCGTGCCCAGTCGGGATTGCGCCGGGCGTAATCGGTGGCCATCGACAGGAACAGGTGCAGGCGGTCGCGCATATTGCCGAGGGAAGGTGCCTGCTCCAAAAACTCGGCATAGAATTGTGCAAGACGGCGGATCGGAATTTCGTAAGCCAGATCCTCCTTGCTCGGGTAATAGTCATAGATCGACGACACCGACATGCCTGCTTCGGCCGCGATGTCGGCCATCTTGGCTTTCGCGATGCCCTCGCGCGCGAACACGCGTGTGGCCGCCTCGAGCAGGTCCAGTTGCCGGCGCCGGCTCCTGCTCTGCTTCGGATCACGCGCACCCTCCAAATAGCCGCTGGCGGCCTGTTGCAGGATATCGAGCCACTGGTCCTTCGTGTCGGCGCTCGCCCCGTCCAGCATCGTTCGATCTGCTTCCTGCACTCGCCAACCTGATAAGGCGCGTCCGAGAGTTCAGCAACGGCTATGACGAGCCGCGCTTGACACACCGAACGGCCTTCCCGTAAAAGCGAATAATATTCGGAATTAGCGACCGATGGAAGCGCCCTTCAGCAGGACCCTCGCTGATCTGATCTTCGAGCAGACCGAGCGCTACGGCCCGCGGCCAGCGGTGATCTGGCAAGATCAGATCGTCTCGTACTCGGAACTCTGCGCCCGAGCGACCCGCATCGCTGCATCCCTGCGCGCACACGGTATTGCGCGCGGCAGCCGGGTTGCCCTGTTGATCAACAACCGGCCTGAATGGCTGGAAGCGTTCTTCGGCACCATGATTACCGGTGGTGTCGTGGTCGCCTTCAGCACCTGGTCGACAGAAGATGAGCTCGACTGGCTGTTGCAGGATTCTGGCGCAAGCGCACTGATCGCGCTGGACCGGTTCGGCGAGAACGATTTCGCATCTGCATTGCGCCGGCTGATGCCCGACGCTGCCGGTGATTGCCGGCGATCGGACCGCTATCCAGCACTGCGCCACATCTATCTGCTCGGTGACACCTACGACCGGCTTCGCGCTGCCGCTCCGATGGGCCGGCAGGCTCCAGGGGTCGGCCCGGGTGCAGCCGATGACGCCATCATCATCTACACCTCCGGCTCCAGCAGCCGCCCAAAATCGGTGCCGCTGGCGCATTCAGGCATCATCGAGAATGGCTTCAACATCGGCGAACGCCAGGGCTATAGACCGGATGATCGCGTTCTGCTCGCGCCACCGCTGTTCTGGTCCTATGGCAGCGCGAATGCGATGTCCGCCACGGTCACGCATGGCGCCGCGCTGGTCCTGCAAAGCAGGTTCGAGCCTGGTGAGGCGATCGACCTGATCGAGCAGCATCGGTGCACGGCGCTCTACACATTACCGGCAATCACCAGCGCCGTCGTCTCGCATCCATCCTTCCGGCCTGAGCGGGTTCGCAGCCTGCGCACCGGACTGACCATCGGCGCGCCGCAGGACGTGGTGACAGCCGCCAAAGTGCTGGGCGCGTCCGAGATCTGTAACGTCTATGGCCAGACCGAAAGCTACGGTAATTGCTGCGTCACCCCGCATGACTGGCCACTGGAGCGGCGTGCCGTGTGCCAAGGGCCGCCGCTGCCCGGCGTGCAGGTACGCATCGTCGATGGCGAAACCGGCGCCGAATTGCCGCCCGGCGAGGAAGGCATGATCGAGGTGCACGGCTACATCATGCGCGGTTATCTTGGCAGCAGCGCAACGCAGACCGTCGACGCCATCACGCCGGATGGATTCTTCCGCACCGGCGATATGGGGCGGCTGTTGCCGGACGGCACGATCTCGTTCAGCGGGCGCGTCACCGAGATGATCAAGAAGGGCGGCATCAACATCTCGCCAGCGGAGGTCGAGGATGTGCTGATGCGTCATGACACCGTGGCGCTGGCTGGTGTCGTCGGCGTGCCGGATGCGACACAGGGCGAGCTGTTGGCCGCCTTTGTCGTGGCGAAGCCCGGTGCGACGCTGCGGCCGGATGAGTTGGCAGCGCATTGCCGTAGTGTGGCCTCGCGCTACAAGGTGCCCGACTTCATCGAGATCCGTGAATCTCTGCCGGTGACGGTGACCGGCAAGTTGATGCGACGCGAGTTGAAGCAGATTGCCGCGTCGCTCACGCGGGCCGGCGTGCCGTGAGTCGCGAGGCATGGCAGCGCTGGGGCGAGGCTGACGAACGCGGCGCACTGAACCACATCAGTGCCACGCAGGTGCAGCAAGCTGCGGCGATGGTGCGGTCAGGCGGGGTTCTGAGCCTGGCGCAGCCGCTGTCGCCGCGGACGCCAGTGCCGCGGCACCGCGCCGGAGTACAACGCTTCATGGGGCGCGATGGCGGAGACTACGCCGCAGGCGCGCGCCGGCCCGGCGGCTTCCAGTTCGCCGAGGACACGGTGGTGCTGCCGTTGCACATTGGCACGCACATCGATGCATTGTGCCATGCCTGGTATGACGATGCGCTGTACAACGGGTTTCCTGGCAGCGGCACGCGCAGCACAAGCGGTGCCACGCGCTGCGGGATCGACAAGATGGGACCTGTCGTCGGTCGTGGCGTGCTGCTCGATGTCGCTGGTCTGGAGGGCGATCCGTTGCGTGATGGCACGGCCATCGGCCCGCATGATCTCGAACGGGCGGCGAAGCGGGCAGGGACTGACGTCGGCAAAGGCGATATCGTGCTGATCCGCACCGGCTGGGCGGAACACCAGGGCCGCGCCGACAGCGTTTCATTCGACAGCGAACCTGGCCTGGATGTCGACGCCGCTTTGTGGCTTGCGGACCGCGAGATTGCCGCGCTGGGCGCCGACAACTTTGCGGTCGAGGTCATCCCGTTCGCGCAGGGCACAGTGTTTCCGGTGCATCAGCGCCTCATCCGCGACTTCGGCGTGCCGCTGCTGGAAGGACTGCTGCTGCAGGAACTTGCCGCAACCGGTCGTCGCGAGTTCCTGTTCGTCGCCAGCCCGCTTCCTGTCGTCGGTGGCACCGGCAGCCCCATCAATCCCATCGCGATCCTGTAGCCGTGACGATGCGCGCTTTGGTTCTTCGCGAGCCCGGTTGTGTCGAAGCCGCGCTGCGCTGTGAGACAATCCCTGAACCTTTGCCAGGGCCGCGCCAGCTGGTCATTCGGGTCGCATTCTGTGGCGTCTGTTCGCACGACGTTGCGGTGTGTACGGGGCTGCTGCGCCACGGCATCAAACTGCCATGCGTGCCAGGGCACGAGATCGCCGGCACCGTCAGCGCGATTGGCAAATTGGTCGATGACTTCTCCACTGGTGATCGAGTCGCCACCACGCAGCGCGAGCATGTCTGCGGGCATTGCCGCTACTGCCGCAGTGGACGCGAGCCGCTCTGCGCCGAGCAGGTATTTCTCGGCGACACAAGGCTGAACGGCGGATACGCCGAGTATGTGGTTGTCGATGCGGACAATGCCGTGCTCGTGCCGGATGACGTCGCACTCGATGCCGCGGCGATCGCGTCCTGTGCCATCGGCACGATGCTGCACGCCGTGCGCACGGTGGGCCGCATTGCACCGGGAGATCGGGTGATGGTCACCGGCGCCGGCGGCGGGCTGGGTGTGCACGGCGTGCAGCTCGCAAAACACGCTGGCGGCTGGGTGATCGCGCAGACGACGTCGGCGACGAAAGCGGAGGCACTCAGGGGCTACGGTGCAGATGCCGTCGTGGTCGCGCCGCGCGACGGCGACTTTTCCGGCGACGTGAAAGCAGCCACCGATGGCGAAGGGGTGGACTGCGTGCTGGACACTGTCGGCACGCCGGTATTCACGCCGACGCGCCGCTCGCTGGCGCGTGGCGGGCGATGGGTGCTGATCGGACAACTGAACGGTGCGTTCGTGCCATTCAACCCGGCACAGCTTTTCCTTAAAGGGATATCGATGCTCAGCGCGACCAGCACGACGCGCGAGGAGCTGCGGCTCTGTCTGGATATGCTGCAGCCCGGGGGCATTCGCGCGGTGCTTGGTGGGTGCTTTCCGCTGGCACGGGCAGCAGACGCTTTGGCGCTTGTGCAGGCCGGCATCGCGACCGGACGTGTCGTCCTGTCCGTCGGGGGCTGAGCGTGGCGCGTCTCAACCATTGTTTGCGCGGTGTTCGCGTACTCGATCTGTCGAGCTACCTGCCCGGCCCGTTCGCCAGTCTGCTGCTCGTCGATTTCGGTGCCGAGGTACTGAAAATCGAACCGCCGCAGGGCGACGGCATGCTTCGGCTTGGCCCACGTGACCCGAATGGCACGCCGATATTTCATGCCGCGCTGAATGCTGGAAAGTCGATATGCCGACTGGACCTGAAAACTGACGAGGGCCGATCTGCACTGCTGTCGCTGGCGGCTCAGGCCGATGTGCTGATTGAAGGATTCCGACCCGGCGTCATGCAGCGTCTGGGCCTTGGTCCCCAGACGATGCGCGCAGACCATCCACGCCTCATTTACTGTTCCCTGAGCGGATATGGCGCGAACAGTCCGATGGCCCAGGAAGCGGGACATGACGGCAATTATCTGGCACTCGCCGGCGTCCTGCACCGCAATGGCGCACCGCCACGCTGCTTCGATCCGCCGATCGCTGACATGACCAGCGGCTTGTTTGCCATCATTGCCATCCTAGGCGCTCTGGAGGCGCGGCGGCGGGATGGGCGGGGCTGCCACATCGATCTCGGCATCGCCGATGTCGCGATGCCGCTGCAGTTGTTCCAGCTCGCGGCAATCGATGTGACGGTGCCGCAGCCGGAGAGCACGTATCTGAACGGGGGCGCCGCTTATTACCGCGTCTATCCAACGCGTGACGGTCGGCACGTCATGCTAGGGGCGGTGGAGCCAAAATTCTGGCGCGCCTTCTGCGAAGCGGCTGAGCAACCGGCCTGGATTTCTCGCCAGCAGGAAAAGCTGCCGCAGATCGCATTGATCCAGGACCTGGCAGCACAGTTTGGACGCTTGACCCTACAGGAATGTGAATCGCGCTTCGGCAGCGCAGATTGCTGCGTCAGCCCCGTGCTGGATTTGGCTGAAGCGGTTGCCGCGCCGCACCACAGCAAGCGCGTCCTGGTCCGCCGCACGTCCGACGGCGAGCTGCAGGCATTGTTCCCCGCATTGATCGACGGTGAGCCGCCGGCACTGCGCCAACCTCTGACCGAAGCAGGAGTCATGCGATAGGCATGCGAGTCCAGCCAGGAGTAATCGGCTGTGCGATCCGTCCGGTGATCACCGCACGCGACCGATCATTGGAGGAAATGATCTACGACACCGCGCAGCTC
>DATAPW010000199.1:0-14841 GCA_036265005.1 Acetobacteraceae bacterium
AATCCTGACCGAGATTGCTTCGTCGCTGCGCTACTCGCAAACGACAATCCACGGACGACTCATATGCGACAGGCCCCCCTACGGCTCAGCAAGTAGCGCTGTGGCTTTGCCAGGCTCGACGGCGCCCTTGCCCGGAGCGACATCGCGAAATTCCGACAAGTCGTGCGTAAACCGAGGGGGTGGCAGGACCTTGGGGCGGCAATGATGCCGCCCCACCACCGACTGTTACGCCGCTTCGGCCAACTGTCCGTTGATCAGCAGCCCATCGCGGCTGGCCGTCACATGCACCGTGTCGCCGTCCTTCACCACGCCTTCCAGGATCAGTGACGCCAATGGGTTCTGCAGGCTGCGCTGGATCACCCGCTTCAGTGGCCGTGCGCCATAGATGCTGTCGTAGCCTTCGTTGGCCAGCCAGTCCAGCGCGCCGCGGTCGAGCTCGATGTTGATCTTCCGATCCGCCAGCAGCTTGCGCAGGTGCTCCAGCTGGATCTGCACGATGCTCGCCATGTCGCTGCGCTGCAGGCGGCGGAACAGGATGATCTCGTCCAGCCGGTTCAGGAACTCGGGCCGGAAGTGCTGGCGCACCACGTTCATCACCTGGCCCTGCACCATCGCGGCCGGCTCGCCATCCGGCTGCGCTGCCAGGATGTCGCTGCCCAGGTTCGAGGTCAGCACGATGATGGTGTTGCGGAAGTCCACCGTCCGCCCTTGGCCGTCGGTCAGGCGGCCATCGTCCAGTACCTGCAGCAGCACGTTGAAGACATCCTCGTGCGCCTTCTCCACTTCGTCGAACAGGATCACCTGGTACGGGCGCCGACGCACAGCCTCGGTCAGCACGCCGCCTTCCTCGTAGCCTACATAGCCGGGCGGCGCACCGATCAGCCGGGCGACGGCGTGGCGCTCCATGAATTCGCTCATGTCGATGCGCACCATTGCCCGTTCGTCGTCGAACAGGAATTCCGCCAGCGCCTTGCAGGTCTCGGTCTTGCCGACGCCGGTGGGACCGAGGAACAGGAAGCTGCCGATCGGTCGGTTGGGATCCTGCAATCCGGCCCGTGCACGGCGCACCGCGTTGGCGACCGCCTTCAGCGCCTCTTCCTGGCCGACGACGCGCTTGCGCAATTGCTCTTCCATGTGAAGCAGCTTGTCGCGCTCGCCTTGCAGCATCTTGTCCACCGGGATTCCGGTCCAGCGCGACACCACGCCGGCAACCTGTTCCTCGGTAACCGCCTCGTTGACCAGCGTGCCGTCCGATGATGCAGAAAGCTTCTTCTCGATTTCGGGGATCACACCGTACAGCAGCTCGGAGGCGCGCGCGAGGTCGCCGCGACGCTGCGCGATCTCCACCTCGTTGCGAGCCTGGTCGAGCTGCTCCTTCAGTTTCTGGGTCTCCTGCACCTGCTCCTTTTCCGACTGCCAGGCCGCAGTCAGTGCATTCGACTCCTCCTCCTGCTCGGCCAGCTCCTTCTCCAGCCGCTCCAGCCGGTCGCGCGATGCGGGATCGCTTTCCTTGCGCAGCGCCTCGCGTTCGATCTTGAGCTGGATGATCCGGCGATCGAGTTCGTCCAGCTCCTCGGGCTTGGAATCCACTTCCATCCGCAGCCGGCTCGCCGCTTCGTCGATCAGGTCGATCGCCTTGTCCGGCAGGAAGCGGTCGGTGATGTAGCGGTTGGACAAGGTCGCTGCAGCCACCAGTGCGCTGTCGGTGATGCGCACGCCGTGATGCAGCTCGTATTTCTCCTTGATGCCGCGCAGGATCGAGATGGTGTCCTCGACCGACGGCTCGCCCACGAACACCGGCTGGAAGCGCCGCGCCAGCGCCGCGTCCTTCTCGATGTGCTTGCGGTACTCGTCGAGCGTGGTGGCGCCGATGCAGTGCAATGTGCCGCGCGCGAGTTCCGGCTTGATCAGGTTCGACGCATCCATCGAGCCTTCGGCACGGCCGGCGCCCACCAGGTTATGCAGCTCATCGATGAACAGGATGATCTGGCCCGCGGCGCCTTCCATCTCCTTCAGCACCGCCTTCAGGCGTTCCTCGAACTCGCCGCGATATTTCGAACCGGCGACCATTGCGCCCAGGTCGAGCGACAGGAGCTGCTTGCCCTTCAACGCCTCCGGCACGTCGCCGTTGACGATACGCAGCGCGAGGCCCTCGACGATGGCGGTCTTGCCGACGCCGGGCTCACCGATCAGCACGGGATTGTTCTTGGTGCGGCGGGCCAGCACCTGGATGGTGCGGCGGATCTCCTCGTCGCGCCCGATCACCGGGTCCAGCTTGCCCTCCCGCGCCAGTGCCGTCATGTCGCGCGCATATTTCTTCAGCGCGTCGAAATTCGCCTCGGCATTCGGACTGTCCACCGTGCGGCCTTTGCGGATGTCGTTGACCGCCTTCTCAAGCACCTGCGCGGTCACGCCGGCATTGCGCAACGCGCGCGCGGCCGGTGTGTCGGAGGCGGCAATCGCGACCAGCAGCCGGTCCTGCGCCACGTACTCGTCACCGGCCTTGGTCGCTGCCTGCTGCGCGGCATCCAGGATGCGCACCAACTCCGGTGTTATCTGCGGCTGGCCGGCACCGGAACCCTGCACTTTGGGCACACGCGCCAACTCGGCTTCGACCGCGACCAGCGCCGCCTTGGGATCACCCCCGGCAGCCTTGATAAGGCCGGCAGCGGCGCCTTCCTCGTCGTCGAGCAGCGCCTTCAACGCATGCTGCGGCGTGATCTGCTGATGGAATTCCCGGATTGCAATTGTTTGCGCCGCTTGCAGAAAGCCACGCGTCCGCTCAGTGAACTTTTCAATGTCCATGTCCATGTCCCTTTGATAGGCGACTGGTCGGCCCCCGCCCCTGATCAGGCAACGGAGGCGTGAACCTTTGGCAATCCAGTTGGGTCCAGGCAGACTGCGACTCAAGGGGGAGGCGACCTGATGCGCATTGAATTCCTGTATCGCTATCCGGTTAAGGGGCTGACCGCCGAGGCGCTGGAAGCGGCCGAGGTGGAGGAGGGCGGCTGCATTCCCTGGGATCGCGCCTTTGCCCTGGCGCAGGGCGATCCAGGCTTCGATCCGGCGGCGCCGCAGTGGCGGCAGAAGGCCAACTTCATGTGCCAGATGAAGAACGCGCGCATCGCCGCCCTGTTCTCGTTCTTCGAGCCACGTACCGGCATGCTGGCGATCCGCGCGCCCGACGGTTCGGCCGCGGTGGAGAACGCGTTGACCGAGGCTGGGCGGGAGCGGATCGGGCGGTTCCTGACCGACTACCTCGGCGAGGACGCGCGGGGCGATCCACGCTTCCACCACGTGCCCGGCCACTCGTTCTGCGACCAGCGCAAGAAGGTCGTCAGCATGATCAACCTGGCGAGCCTGCGGGATTTCGAGGCGAGGGTGGGCGCGCGGCGGCACCGCCGGCGGTTCCGCGCCAATGTCTGGTTCAGCGGTGCGTCGGCCTGGAGCGAGCGCGACTGGGTCGGGCGGCAGATCCAGATCGGCGGTGCGGTGGTGCGCGTGACCAAACCGATCACCCGTTGTGCGGCAACCGAGGTGAATCCCGAGACCGCGGAACGCGATGCAAACCCGGTCGAGGAATTGCGCCGGCTCTACGACCACATCGAATTGGGCGTGCATGCCGAGGTCATTGAAGGTGGACGGTTCGCAGTCGGCGATGCAATCGAGGTGCTGCCCGAGTGACCGGGTTGCACCAGGTCCCAGCGGCCGCGACCCAATACCGTCATGGCGGGACGTGATGGGCCGATCCTCACCGGTCATGACGGATTGAGTCGCGCTCTCAGGGCTCCTGGTTAATCCATTGCGAGATCAGGAGAAAATCGTGATCGCGGGCGCGTGAGTTGGGAGTTGTGTTTTCACGAAGCTGCGAGCTAAAGAGCGTCTCGGGCTTGCTTGAGAGCCCATGAGCCGAAGATCAACACGATCGGTGGACTATGCAGCATTCGGTCGCCGCGAATGTTCTTGCTGAACTTCCCGACGGTGGAACTCCCCAGTTCCCTCGTGCTGCAGATCGGCGCGGCGAGGAATTGTCGCCGCGGCGCCCGGAAAGGTCCAGGCTCTCATCGTACCTCACCGCCTTGATGATCGCTGCCGGCCTGGTCTCGCTCTGGGCGGGCATCTGCTACATCTGACAGCGGCTTAATCCCCGGTCGCCTGACCCCCGGCTGACCCGCCTGGACGGCGGCTACAATACCGAGCGCGGCGGAAACGTCGGCCGCCGCTTCTCCTTGTGCGACGCCAGACCTTCCCCCGCTTCCGGTCCGCTGAAGCCCATGAACTCCAGGGCGAGCGACGCGTCGAACGACGGCCCCGCCATGCGCAGCCAGTTGTTCAGCGCGTATTTGGTCCAGCGGATCGCGCTCTGTGCACCCTCCGCCAGGCGCACGGCAATCTCCTCCGCCTTGGCGTCCAGTTCGGCATCCTCCACGGCCAGCGAGATCAGCCCGATGCGCTCGGCTTCGGCGCCGGACACCGCGTCGCACAGCAGCAGGTAGTATTTCGCCTTCGCCAGTCCGCACAGCAGCGGCCATACGATGACGGAGTGGTCGCCGGCCGCGACGCCCAGGCGGGTATGGCCATCGATAATGCGGGCATCCTTGGTCGCAATCGACACATCAGCCAGCAGGCCGCAGACCAGGCCGGCGCCGACCGCCGGCCCGCGCATCGCGCTGACCACCGGCTTGGAGCAATTGATGATGTTGTAGACAAGATCGCGCGCTTCCTTCCAAACCCGCGCGCGGGTCTCGAAGTCAGCCATCATCTCTTCGATCATGGCAAAGTCGCCGCCGGCGGAAAACGCGCGGCCGGCGCCCGTGATGATGACCGAGTTCACCTCCGGATCGGCGTCGATGTCGCGCCAGATCTCGCCCAGTTCGCGATGCATCGCGGCATCGACCGGATTGGGCCGTTCCTGGCCCAGTCCCATGATGATGCGCAGCACCCGCGGGTGTGGCCGGTCGAAACGGAGGCGCTCGTAGCGTGCATATCGGTCGGTCATCGTTGCTCTCGTATTTCAGGCGGGCCGGAGCCGGCTGAACGCTGCATCCGCTCGCCGGCGCAGGGAGCCTATCCACGCCACTCCGGCAAGCCGCCGGTCGAGGAACGCCAGCGTCGCCGCAGCGTCCTCGCTGCTGTCGCGCAGCCAGTATAGCAGCGTGGCGCCATACACAGCGCCGAGGATCGCGCGCTTGGTGTACCAGCTGAAATCCGCCGACCGGTCGCCCGCTGCGTGCCAGATCGCGTCAATGGTGCGCGCCGTGCACCCCGCCGCCAGCCGCGCATTCGGTGGCAACGCCAGCAACGCCAGGGCGCGCCGGACTGCCTCGCGGTGCGGGCGGTTCTGCGCCAGCCGCAGCACGATCACCGCACGTACCCGCTCGTGAACACGCATCGACTGGAGGTCGAGCGTGGCTGCCCCCGCTTCCATCCGACGATCCGCCCAATCGCAGAATGCCTCGATCATGTCGGTTGCGCCGCCGGGAAACAGCAGTTCCGCGTCATCGGCTGGCACGCCGATGTCGGCCAGGCCACGACGCAGGGCACGCAGGGTCCAACCGTCGAACGGGACGTTCGGCAGCATCGCGGCAATCGCGGCATCGCGCTCCGGGCTGCGTTCCGGTGCGCGGACCATCAGCGGCCTTCCTGCTGCGCGGCAGCCGCGCGTGCGAGTTCCTCGGTGAAGCCGAACAGCGAAAAGTCCTGCATGCGCATCGGGTACAGGATGCCGTGCAGATGGTCGTATTCGTGCTGCACCACGCCGGCATGGAAGCCGGACACCATCCGCTCCACGGCGCGACCGTCGCAATCCACACCGCGGTAGCGGACGCGCGGCGCCCGCGGCACCGCGGCGCGCAGGCCGGGGATGGACAGGCAGCCCTCCCAGCGCAGGATGCGGTCCTGGGTCAGCAGTTCGATCTCCGGGTTGATCACCACGGTGTTGCCGACCGGCGTGTCCTCGTCATCCTCGCGGCCGCGCGCCTCCGAGACGCGGAACACGAACAGGCGCAGCGGGACATGCACCTGGGGAGCGGCGAGGCCGGCACCGGACGCATCCTCCATCGTCTCGAACATATCGGCGACCAGCCGGCGAATCTCCGGCGCACCGGGGTTCGGCACCGGTTCACACATTTGCAACAGCACAGGATGGCCCATGCGCGCTATCTTGAGGATTGCCATATAACCTCCGGGACGTGGCAACGGGGTGGCCAGCGGGTGGGCTGGCGAAATGTACTCGCCCCGTGATATAGGGCGCCTCCCCGATTGGCGGGGATGGTTTTGGTGAGAAGGAGCAGGCGGCCAAGTGCAAGTACTGGTGCGTGACAACAATGTCGATCAAGCGCTGAAGGCGCTCAAGAAGAAGATGCAGAGGGAAGGAATCTTCCGCGAGATGAAGCTGCGGCGGCATTACGAGAAGCCGTCCGAGCGTCGCGCCCGCGAGGCGGCGGAGGCGGTCCGACGCGCCCGCAAGCTGGAGCGCAAGCGGCTCGAGCGCGAAGGCTTCTGATCCGGCCTTTCGCCCCGAGGGGCGACAACCAGCCCGGTCCACTGCCAATCCGACTGGCCGGCCCGCCGTTTGCCTGATTTCCTTCAATGTCCTGGCCGGGCTCGTCCCGGCCATTTGGCGTGACTGCGCTCCGAGGCTGCTGGCCGTCGCGACACCCCCTTGCCTCACCCCGACAGTCCGGACTACGGTGGAATTGGACCGTGGCCATGAGGCAAGTGGCGATGTTCATACCAGACCAAAGCCGCCAGCAGGCAGTGTTTGATCGGCTGCGACAGGGCATCCTCGCCGGCACGTTGCCATCCGGCGCTCGCCTGCCACCCACCCGCGCGCTGGCCGAAGAGTTGGGGGTTGCACGTCAGACCGTCGTTCTGGCGTATGAGCGTCTGGCATCCGAGGGCTATGTCCGCGCCCGTACCGGCAGCGGCACCTATGTTGCTCCCGATCTGCCGGACGCTGCTCCTGCGCCGGCGGTGCCGCCGCCGAGCGCCGCGAGTCCGCTGTCCGAGCGCGGTCAGCGCCTGGCTGACGTGCCGGCCTCCGCCGCGTCCCGCGATGGCATCGGCACGCTGCTCGCCGGCGGGATTCCCGCGCCGGACATGTTCCCGACCCAGGCCTGGGCGCGTTGTGCCGCACGGGTGTTGAAGACCCTGAGCAGCGATCTGACCGGCTACCCGTCGCCGCAGGGCCTCCCCGAGTTGCGCTCCCAGATCGCCGCCCATCTGGCGGCGACGCGCGGACTGCTGGCGGATCCGGCCAATATCATGGTGACGGCGGGCACCCAGCAGGCGTTGCGGATCGCGGCCGAGTTGCTGCTCGACCCGGGCGATACCGCCTGGGTGGAGGACCCCGGCTATATTGCGGGCCGCGGCGCATTGCTGGCCGCCGGCGCCAGTCCGTTTCCGGTTCCGAGTGACGGCGAGGGCCTGGACGTCCCCACCGGCATTCAGCTTGCCCCGGCCGCCCGGCTGGCGCTGGTGGCGCCCTCGCATTCCACTCCATTGGGCGGTGCGCTGCCGATCGGGCGGCGGCTGGCGCTGCTGGATTGGGCGGCGCGCGCCAATGCCTGGGTGCTGGAAGACGACTGTGACTCGGAATTCCGCTGGACCGGTCGGCCGCTGCCGCCTTTGGCCACGCTGGATCGTGGCGGCCGGGTGATCTATTGCGGCACCTTCAGCAAGACCCTGGCGCCGGCCTTGCGGCTGGGCTTTGCCGTGGTCCCGGCGCCGCTGGTAGGCGCGTTCGTGCGGGTACGGACGCTGATGGACCGCGGCAGCGATACGCTGAACCAGGCGATCCTCGCCGAGTTCATGCGCCAGGGACTGCTGGCGCCGCATATCCGTCGCATGCGCACCGAGTATGCCCGCCGCCGTTCCGCCCTGCTGACCGCGATCGCCCGCCACGCCCCATCCGTGGCGCCGATCCCGGCTCCCGGCGGGCTGCACATGGTCGCGCGTCTGCCGGATGGCGTGGATGAGCCCGTCGTTGTCCAGGCGTGTCGGAGCCGTGGTCTGGCGGTGTCACCGCTCGGCGCCTACTACACCGGTATACCGCGCATGGCCGGGCTGGTCATGGGATTTGCCGGCACCCCGGAGGCCCTGGCGGCCGATACCTCCCGGCGGCTGGAAGGTGCGGTGCGCGCGGTTGCAGCTGGCCAGCCATCCTGCGCGAAGGCTGGAATGACAACCGCTCACCAAGCGGTCTGATACCCCTGGAACCGCGCTGGTATTCGCCGGATGTCCTGTAGCACGTCGGGAGGCAGCTCCAACTTTCCCGGAGCGTTCGCGCCGACATTCACCACATCGCTGATCCCGCCGAACCGCCGCTCGATCGCCGCTGCAATCTCCCGATGCGTGCCGACCGCGGTGAACAGATGCACCGCTTCGTCCGACACCGATGCGGTCATCGCATCCCACTGTCCCTGCTTCGAGAGCTCATTCAGCTTGCGGCCCAGATCGCCCAGCCCATGCAACTCCAGCACCGGCCAATAGCCCGGCGTCGAGCCGTAAAACGCCACCCGTTGGCGCACCCACTCGAACATTTTCGCCACCGCCGCATCATCCGGCCCGGTCGCGATGAAACCGCCGCCGGTGATCTCGAAATGAGCCATACTGCGGCCGGTCCTCGCCATTCCCTCCGTCACGCGCGGCAGCACCTCGTCCGCGAGATACCGCCGCGTGCAGAACGAGTGCAGCCGCACGCCGTCCGCGACTTCGCCGGCCAGCCGCAGCGAGTGCGGTCCCACCGCTGCCAGCGTGATCGGCACCATCTTCATGCCGATCGACGCTGGCACGAAATGCGGCGTCATCAGGGTGAAGGTATAATGCGCGCCCTCGAAACGCAGCCGCTCGCCTTTCTCCCAGCAGGTCCAGATCGCGCGCAGCGCCTGCACGTATTCGCGTAGCCGTGGCACCGGTGGCGACCATTTGACGCTGAACCGCCGCTCGTTGTGCGGCCGGATCTGCGGTCCGATCCCCAGCACGAACCGACCGCGCGACGCAATCTGCAAATCCCAGCACAGATTCGCCGTTACCATCGGGCTGCGCGGAAAGGCGATGGCGACGGAGGTGCCCAACTCGACCCGCTCCGTCGCCACCGCGGCGACGGCGTGCGCCAGGAACGGATCGTGGCTGTTCTCCATGGTCAGCACCCCATCGTAGCCTGCCGCTTCGGCAGCCCGCGCGGCGTCCGCGACAAGACGCAGATCATCCTGCGGCAAGGCGGTCAGTACCCGCATCGCGCATCTCCTTCATCGTGCCGCGGCAGTCTGCATCACCGTTGCCGTCCCGGTCGATCTGCGGCAGAAGGCAGGCAACAGGGAGGTGAAAAATGCGAGTATGGACACCAGCCGTCGCGGCAGTTGGCGTGGCTGCCTGCGTCTCTACCTCCGTCCTCGCCCAGGAGGTGAAGCTGGGCATCGTCGATACCTATTCGGGACCGTTCGCCGCCGTGGGTGAGCAACTGGATCGGGGTATCCGCCTCTACGTGAAGCAGCACGAGAAGGACCTGCCGCCGGGCGTGAAGCTGACCATCATCCGACGTGACGACACCGGCCCGAATCCGGAAGTCGCCAAGCGCATGGGGCAGGAACTGATCACGCGCGATCACGTGCAACTGCTCGCCGGCACGATCTATACGCCGAATGCGCTGGCGATTGCGCCGCTCGCCACCGAGGCCAAGGTACCGTTCATCGTGATGAACGCCGGCACCGCGATGATCACCACCAAGTCGCCGTACATCGCTCGCACGTCGTTCACAATGTGGCAGTCGAGCTATCCGCTGGGCGCGTGGGCGGCGAAGAACGGCATCAAGAAAGCCTATACCGCGGTGTCGGATTATGGCCCTGGGATCGATGCCGAGGCGGCGTTCACCAAGGGGTTCACCGACAACGGTGGGCAGATCGTCGGCTCGGTGCACATGCCGCTGCAGAACCCCGACTACGTGCCGTTCATGCAACGCGCCAAGGATGCCGGTCCGGACGCGGTGTTTGCCTTCGTTCCCGGTGGCAAGGACGCCACCGCGCTGATGAAGACATTCGGCGATCTCGGGCTGAAGCAGGCCGGCATCAAGCTGATCGGTCCCGGCGACATCACCAGTGACGAAGAGCTGCACAACATGGGCGACGTGGCCCTCGGCGTGGTCACCATGATGCATTATTCCGCGGCCGGGAACCGCCCGGCCAACCAGGAATTCGTCAAGGCGTACAAGGGGGAGTTCGGTCCGTCCGAGGAGCCGAGTTTCGAGGTGGTCGGCGCATATGACGGCATGGCTGCGATCTTCCACGTGATCATCGCGCAGAAGGGCATTATCGACCCGGACAAGACCATGGAGCTGCTGAAGGGCTGGAAGAACGATGCCAGTCCGCGTGGCCCGATCATGATCGATCCGGATACGCGCGACATCGTGCAGAACGAATACATGCGGCGGATCGAGAAGGTGAATGGCAAGCTCGAGAACGTCGAGTTCGAGACGATGCCGATGGTGAAGGATCCGTGGAAGGAGTTGAACAAGCAGAAATGACGACGCTGACCCGCACCCGAACCCTCCCCCGCCGCGCGGGAGAGGGGGTGTTCGAGACTCGCTCTCCCGCGAAGCGGGGGAGGGTTCGGGTGGGGGCGCCTCGCACTTCCCACACTGACCGATGGAAGCGCTGACCTCCATCCTGTTCCACGGCCTCGCCTACGCGATGATCCTCTACATCATCTCGGTTGGCCTGTCGGTCACGATGGGACTGATGGGCTTCGTCAACCTGGCGCATGGCGTGTTCGCCATGGCCGGCGGCTACGTCACCGTCACCCTGATGAACCGCTACGCCGTGCCGTTCGGCCTGGCGCTGCTCGCGGCGTTCATAGCTGTAGCCTTGGTCAGCGTCATTCTCGAACGTACGCTGTACGCCCGGCTGTATGGCGCCGACGAACTGGAACAGGTGCTGTTCACCATCGGCCTCATCTTCATGGCCGGCGCCATGGTCCGCTATTTCTGGGGCCCCTTGCCGCAGCCAATAACCTTGCCCGCTGCACTCAGCGGCCAGCTCGACCTCGGCTTTCGCAGCTTCCCGATGTATCGCTCGTTCCTCATCGTCGTCGGCTTCGTGCTGATCGCCCTGTTGTGGTTCGGCGTCGAGCGCACGAACTTCGGCGCCCAGCTGCGTGCCGCGGTCGATAACCGCCGCATGGCCGAGTCAATCGGCATCGACACGCGCCGCCTGTTCTCGCTGGCCTTCGCACTCGGCTCTGGGCTGGCCGCGCTGGGCGGCGGCCTGGGTGCCGACATCCTGGCGATCTATCCCGGCTACGCCACCGAGTATCTGGTCTATTTCCTGATGGTGGTCGCGATCGGCGGCCTCGGGTCACTGCGCGGGCCGTTCATCGCAGCGCTGCTGCTCGGCTTCGGCGATACAGCCTGCAAGTATCTTGTGCCGGAACTTGGTTCGTTTTTCGTCTTCGTCGCGATGATCGGATTGCTGCTGTGGCGTCCGTCCGGCCTGTTCGGACGAGCCTGACCGCGTTGTTCAACTGGCGCCCTTCGTCCAACGCTTCGCCGGTCGAGACACTGATCCGCCGCCACCGCCTGCGCGCCATAGAACTGCTGCCATGGATCGTCGCAGTTGCTGCCTACTACTTCTTGCCGGACTACCTGTCGCTGGGCAGCCAGATCCTGATCATGATCCTGTTCGCCCTGTCGCTCGATCTGGTACTTGGCTACGCAGGCATCGTCACACTGGGCCATTCCGCATTCTTCGGCGTGGGGGCGTATGCTGCCGGCATCTACGCCGCGCGTGTCTCTGGCGAACCACTGTCCGGTCTGCTGGTAGGCGCATGCGCCGCTGCAGCGATTGGCTGGATTTCCGGTTTGATCATCCTGCGCACGCAAGGCCTGGCGTTGCTCATGCTGACACTGGCCATCACCGCGCTGCTCGCTGAAGCCGCGAACAAGGCGAGCTTCATCACCGGCGGCGCCGATGGCCTGCAAGGCGTCGATATCGATCCCGTCCTCGGCATCTTCCGTTTCGACATGTTCGGCCGCACCGCCTATGTCTATTGCCTCGCCGTGCTGTTCCTGGGCTGGATGTTTGCCCGCCGCCTGGTGCATTCGCCGTTCGGCCAGTCGCTGATCGGCATTCGCGAGAACGCCAACCGCATGCACGCGATCGGCTCCCCGGTGCGCCGGCGCTTGGTCACCGTCTACACGATCTCGGCGGCACTCGCCGGCATCGCCGGTGCGCTGCTGGCGCAGACCACGCAATTTGTCGGCCTGACCGTGCTTGGATTCCAACGGTCCGGCGAAATCGTCATCATGCTGGTATTCGGCGGCATCGGCCGGCTGTACGGTGCCTTCGTCGGTGCCAGCCTTTACATGATCGCGCAGGATCAGCTCGCCAAGCTGGAGCCGGAATTCTGGTATTTCTGGATCGGCCTGCTGCTGGTGGTGCTGGTCATGTTTGCGCGCGGCGGCGTGCTCGGCCTGATCGACCGGACGTTGCGCCTGTTGCGGAGGCGGCGATGACGCCGGCCCTGGAAACCATCGGGCTGCAACGCCGATTCGGCGCGCTGATCGTTGCGAACGAAATCAATTTTCGCCTGGAGGCGGGTGCACGGCATGCGCTGATCGGGCCGAACGGCGCCGGCAAGACGACGTTCATCAACCTGATCACGGGCCAGCTGCAGCCATCGGCCGGGCATATCATGCTTGGCGGCGAGGATATCACCGCGCTGCCGCAGGCGACGCGTGTCCGACGCGGTCTGGGCCGTACATTCCAGATCAACACGCTGTTCAAGGGACTTTCCGTGCTGGAGAACGTCTGCCTTGCGGTTGGCGAGCAAGCCGGCATTGCCGGCGACATGATCCGACTGGTCGGGTCGGATCGCGCCGTGCTGGAGAATGCCTACGCGCTGCTCGAGCGACTGCGCATTGCCGATGATGCGCTGGTGCCGGTGCGGGAACTGCCGTACGGCAAGCAACGCCTGGTCGAGATTGCCATAGCCCTTGGCCTGCAGCCACGCGTTCTGCTGCTGGATGAGCCAGCGGCTGGGGTACCGTCCACCGAGTGCGCCATCATCTTTGACGTGCTCGAGCAGCTTCCGCGCGAAATCGCTGTGCTGATCATCGAGCATGATATGGAGCTGGTATTCCGCTTCGCCCGCCGCATCACGGTGCTGGTGCAGGGTAGCATCCTGGTTGAGGGGACACCGGCTGAGATCGTCGCCGATGCGCGCGTCCGTGAGGTCTATCTCGGCGAGCGCCATCATGTCTGACTGCCTGGCGCTGCACGATGTCTCCGCCGGCTATGGAGAAACCGTGGTGCTGGAGCGGCTATCGCTTGCGGTGGCGGAGGACGGCACGCTGTCGGTGCTCGGCCGCAACGGCGTCGGCAAGACGACGCTGCTGGCTTCCGTGCTTGGTCACACCGCGCTGCATGCCGGGCGGATCGCATTCCGTGGCCAGTCGATCGAGCGCCTGCGCCCGTTTCAGCGTGCGCGACTCGGCATCGGCTATGTACCGCAGGAGCGCGAAATATTTCCGTCGCTGACGGTGGACGAGAACCTCGCTGTGGCAGCCCGCACGGGTCCGCGATGGACGCGCGAGCGGGTCTACGACCTGTTTCCCTCGCTCGCAGCGCGGCGCGGCAACATGGGCAACCAGTTGTCCGGCGGCGAGCAGCAGATGCTCGCCATCGGGCGGGCGCTGATGGGCAATCCGTCGCTGCTGTTGCTCGACGAACCATTGGAGGGTCTGGCGCCGGTCATCGTCGATTCGCTGCTCGCTGCCTTGCATCGGCTGCGCCAGGAGGGCGGCCTCACCATTGTCCTGGTCGAGCAACATGCCAGGCTGGCGCTGGAGTTTTCCTCACGCGCGGTCGTTCTGGATCGCGGGAGGCTGGTCTACCAAGGCGATAGCCAGACACTGCTGGATGATGCGCAGCGCCTGGCGGAGCTGATCGGCGTGGCGGGGTAGCATATTGGCATGTGCGGGTGATGGGTTTCGCTGCGCTCGACCCATCCTACGCCAGCAACACAGGTGCCGTAGTGCCGTAGGATGGGTAGAACGCAGGGAAACCCATGACCGCCGGCCGTCCATCAATCCACCACTGCCTGGTACGTCAGCACCCGCAACTCCCGCCGGATCGGATAGGTCGATGACGGCATCAACTGGGTCAGCATGATCACCGCCATGTCCTCGGCCGGGTCGATCCAGAACGCCGTGCTTGCGGCGCCGCCCCACGCGTACTCACCTGCCGAACCCAGGATCTGTGCCTTCGCGGGATCGAGCGTCACCGAAAATCCCAGCCCGAACCCAATGCCAAAATACGAAGACTCCGAGAACCGCGGCTGACCCATCTCCGCCATGTCGCCACGCAGGTGATTGGTCGTCATCAGTTCCACTGTCTTGCGTCCCAACAGCCGCACGCCATTCAGTTCGCCCTTGTTCAGCATCATCTGGCAGAACCGCATGTAGTCCCCGGCGGTCGATACCAGCCCGCCGCCACCGGAACAGATCTTTCGCTGCGTACCGAAGATGCTCTTCTGCGGATCGTCGATCAGCATCAGCCGGCCATCCGGCATGCTGGTATAATTGGCGGCAAATCGGGACAGCTTGTCGGCGGGAACATGAAACTCCGTATCGACCATGCCGAGCTTGCCAGTCACCCGCTCGCGCAAGAATTGGTCGAATGGCATCCCGGAAATCACCGCAACCAGATGCCCTAGCACGTCCGTCGCAATGCTGTAGTTCCACTCTGCGCCGGGCTGTGCGATCAGCGGAACGTCCGCGGCCAGCTCCACCACTTCGGCCAGCGTCTTGTCGGACGTCTGGAAATCTACCCCTCGGTCGCGGTACTG
>DATAPW010000200.1:0-8002 GCA_036265005.1 Acetobacteraceae bacterium
TGATCATGTCATGAATCCCAGCCAATCGAGCACAGGGTTCTTGTTTGTCTAGGTCTGAATGTCGTGCTGGACGAGGTTGTGACCAACGTGATGGCAGCCCGATCGAGGCTGCTATCTGGCCGCGTTGGCAGCAGCCAAGCCGTCAATACGGTTGCACTTCCCATTTCTCGATCGTGCGCTTTTCGATCGTGCCGACGATGAGCTTCTCGGTAGCATAGCCGACAAGGGCAACCAGAATCATCGCCGTCATCAGATCGACCGCTCGGAACTGAAAGCGCGATTCCATCAGCAGGTAGCCGATCCCATCCTGCGAAGCGAGCATCTCGCCCGCGACAATCATCCGCCAGGCTCCGCCCAGGCTGATGCGTAGGCCGGTGATGATGTAAGGCACCGTGGCCGGCAGCACTATACGGAAAAAGAACGAAAAGCCACGGGCGCCAAAGCAGCGGCCGGCGTCGAGCACAGTCGGGCTGATCAGCCGCGCACCCGCCTCCGCATTGAACAACAGCGGAAAGAACACTGTCGCGAACACGACGAACACGACGGCGGTATCGCCGAGACCGAACCAGAGGATGGCAAGCGGAATCCAGGCAATGCCCGGAATGGGATAGACCGCTTGTATGGCCGGCATCATGAATTCCCGCAATGTGGTGATGCGGCCGAGTACCAGGCCAAGCGGGATGGCGACGACCGCTGCCAGCACAAATCCGGTCATAGCGCGCAGGAAACTGTGCGAAAGATGCACGTATATGTTCGGACCGTACAGCCATTGGCTATTGGAGACTGTCAGCGTGACAATGACGTTGCGCAGTACGGTCAACGGCGGAGGCAGCAGCAGATCCAGATCGAGAGTCTGCGACATGATCTGCCAGGCCAAGAGGATGGACAGGATTCCGGCCATGCCGCGGATGAAGCGACGCAGGCGTGTCCGGCGGTTGCGCAGCTTCACATGGCGCGCGAAGTCCTGCTGCGTGCGGCTGTACGGCGCTGCGAGGTTTTCGGCGGGCGCGACGCCAATGCGATCTATCGTGTTCATGACTTCTGTTGCACGTAGTCCAGGTCGAACACGTCGCTCACAGTCATCCTCTGCGAAATCTCGCCACGCGCCTGCATCGCCTGACCCAGGACGTTCCACCAGGCCTGTGCGGCGGCCTCGGTCAGGCCGACACGCGGGTCGAAGCGAGGGTACATGGCTTCGATCACCGCTGGATCCTGGCGCGACCACTCGCCCATGATCGACACCATTTCCGCCTTCGGAGCTGACTGGTAGGTCGCGCTGGCGTCGCGCAGTGATTGCGTGAAGCGCCGCGTTACGTCCGGGTTCGCCTTCATGAATGCTAAGTTGCCGCAGACTCCGGTGCCCGGCACCAGCTTGGCTTCCTGTCCCATGTCACCATTACCGCTGCTCATGAACTCGAAGCCTGCATTGGCTTGCAGCGCCAGCGTCGTGGTCAAAGCATCGTGCATGAATCCATCGAGCTGGTGGCTGACCAGGGCCGGCAACATTTCCGGGCCGCCGAGCGTCAGGAAGTCCCAGTTCAAATCCTTCGTTGTCATATTCCTGGTGCGCAGGAAGGCGCGGAACAGGATGAGGTGGAAGGAGGATGGATTGGACAGGCCGACGCGCAGTTTCATGGAACGCAGTTCGTCGAGCGACTTGCCCTCGTGGTCGTTGCGAAGGACGAAAAAGGTGCCGCTGGCGATACCGCCTTCGACCAGCGCTATCGGCAGCTTCTTGCCGGCCTCGAGATAGCGCGAGTTGGCATGTGCCACCTCGCCGCTGGCGCCCAGGTAGAAATCCAGACCGTTGCGCAGAAGCTGTTCGATCCCGGCCGCGGTTTGACCGGACGGGAACGGGTATTCCACCACGTCGAGGCCGTTCCTGGAGAACGCGCCGGTCTTGGCCGCGATCCAGTAGATCACGGTGACGATGTTCGGTTTCAGCATGCCGACCCGAATCCTGTCGGCGGCAAAGGCGCGATGGTCGCGCAGGCTGGACAGCGCCGCAATTGCCGGGATTGCGAGTAAGCTTCGTCGGTTCATCGCAAGGTCCTCCCAAATTCTGCGGCGTTGTCTTGCCGCGGATTTGGCCGTTCCGGTGCGCTATGACTCGGGGGGTCCTGGTCAAGCCATTCGGCGACCAGGTCGCGCGCTTCATGCAGCGACGCGGCCGGATGCCGAATGAGGTAAAGCGTCGTGCATGCATGAAACGCACTGATCTCGTTGGTGCCAAGGCCGCGCAGGTCGCGCCAGGCGCGCCGCACGGCGCGTTTGCAGCTTGCTTCATCCGCGGCGCCGCACATTCCGGCTACCCCTGCCGGACACCAACGAAATCGCGCACGGGCGGACGGCCGAGTGGCCGTGCAAGCGCAGGTATGATCACAGGCCGCAGCGTGCGTAGAACCGTACCGGGTTTTCCCAGAACAGCTTGCGCTTGCGGGCCTCCGACATATTCTCCCAGCGGAGCACGATATTGGTCGCTTCGGGAAACGCACTCTCGCCGTGCGGGTAATCGGATGCGTACATCAGCACCTGCTCGCCGACGATATCGGCGACCATGTTGGTGACCTTCTCGCCCTCCGACATTTCGATACTCTGGTAATAGCGGCCGCCCATCACGTACTCGCTGGGATGGTGTTTCAGGTTCGGCGGCAGCGCGGCACGAATCGTCTCCATGTGCTCGTCCAGACGCGCCATCCAGAACGGCAGCCAGCCGTGGCCGGCCTCGAGACAGCCCAGCCGCAATCGCGGGAAACGATCGAGCAGGCCACTACCGATGAGCGCCGCCATATTGCGCATGCCGCACCACGGATGTGCCGCCGAACGCTGCAGCCAAAGATTGTCCCAGGTATCCAGGCCGCCTGGTGCATAAGGCGGCATGACGGTGAAGGTGTGCAGCACCGCGGACAGATCGAGTTCCTGCGCTTCAGCCCAGATCGGATCAAGCGACGGCAGGTCGATCGGCGTGCCATATGGCGCGTAGACCAGCACGCCCCAGGCCCAGCGCTCCCGGCCGGCACGGCGCATCTCGCGGATGCTGCCTTCGATGTCGCGTGAACTGGCCAGCACGACACCGCCAAGCCTTTCGGGATACTGTCCGCAGTAGTCGGCCATCCAGCGATGGAAGGCCTGATACATGCCCATCTCCAGCGCGACGTCGTCGCCGGCGGTAAAGGTACCGAACCAGCCCGACGGCAGCATGAAGTTCACGTCGGCGCCTTCGAAATCCATATCGGCGATGCGCGCGGCGGAGGAGCGGTCGACATCGGGCGAAATCGCACGCTCACGCTTCACGCCGGTGAAACCCGCCATGTAGCCAGCGGGGGCCGTCTCTACGGTTTCCGAATAGAGCTGTCGCTGATATTTGCGCTGGCCTTTATTGTAGGAGATGTGGCCGTTCTTGCTGGTGGCCTTGTATTGCGACCAGGCCTCGAGCCGCTGCTTGTCGTCCGCCGTCAGGTACGGATCGAGGACGTCAACGTACGGTCCGACATGCGCATCCGTGTCAAAGAATTTGTAGCCACCGCGTGCCATGCTGCGTCTCCTTCAGGATAAGTCGCCACCGGCTGAGCGGCGGTATTTCTCCAGCGCCGCCGGGGACAGATAGCGTTCCTCCAGCGTGCGCTGCTTATCGAGGCCCTCACCGTTCGGCGGAAGCTCGGGGATGATGTAGGGGTGATGCTTGCGACGCTCGACGAAGGCTTCCCACGCGCCCAGGCCGTTCTGGCGGAAGTCTGCCATGAAATCGGACAGGGCCGCCCAGATCACGTGGTGCGAGAAACTCGGCAACCACGCGATCGTGACGCCAAGCGCCAGGTGCTCGTCGAGCGAGAGATAACGCGGCAGCTTGCCCTTCATGAAGGACAAGGGGCAGGTGACGGCCTGGCGCGCCTGCCTGATCTCCTCGATGGAATGCGGCGATTCAAGCTGCACCCAATCGACACCGGCCTCGGTGTGATAGGCGGCCAGACGGCGCAACGCTTCGTCCAATCCGCCGTTCGCCGCGTCGCGCGCGTAGCACTGCGCCATGACGACGAAGTCCGGGTCGAGCTCGTTCTTCATGTCCACTGCCGCGCGATACCGAACGATTGCCTGCTCCAGCGGTACCACTTCCAATCCGGCACTCTGCGTCCGGCGCTTGCCCTCTATCGGCTGATCGTCGATGCGAATCCCGGATATACCGGCATGGATACAGTCGCGCACCAGCCGACGTACCGCCATGATGCCGCCGTGGCCGGTGTCGCCGTCGATGATCACCGGCGTGGCAACGCTGCTGGCGATCCAGCCGGCGATCTGCACGCACTCGGTCATCGATGCGGTGCCCACATCGGCGAGCCCGGTATAGCCGCCGACAACGGCGCTGGTGCCGACGAACAGCGCTTCGCAGCCGGCCCGTTCCATGATGCGCGCGAGCGCCGCGGTGGGCGGATGCATCACCGACAATACCTGGCCCTTGCGGTGGATGAGCTGCTTCAGGCGCGTGGACGCCCGCGCGCCGTCACTCGGTGGCAACGCCATGACGCTGCATCTCCTGCATGATCCGGGATTTCACCGCCAGAAACTCTGCCGAATGGCGATCGCGCGGCCGTGGCAGATCGTCGCGCAGGTCAGCCGCGAGCCGTCCGGGAGATGGCTTCAATATGACAATCCGGTCGGCCAGATAAACCGCCTCCTCGATGTCGTGGGTGACATAGAGGACAGTGCGCTGCTCGGTGAGCCAGGTATTCACCAGATGGTCCTGCAGCGTCATTCGATTGATTGCGTCGATCGCGGAGAACGGCTCATCCATCAGCAGCAGCGCCGCTCCTGTCAGGGCCCAGGCACGTGCCACCGCGACGCGGTGCTTCATCCCGCCTGACAACTGGAACGGATACAGCGATGCCTGTTTGGCGAGGCCGACGATCTCCAGGACGTGCATCGCACGGTCGCGCGCGGCAGGCTTTTTCCAGCCGCCCATCAACAGGCCGAACTCGACGTTGCGCAACACGGTGAGCCAGGCGAACAGTGCGGGATCCTGGAACACGATGCCACGATCAAGGCCCGGTCCTTTGATCGGCCTGCCGTTGAGCAGCACCTCGCCGCTGCTCTGACGCATCAGACCAGCGACGATCTTCAGGAGTGTGCTCTTGCCACAGCCACTCGGGCCAAGGATGCAGAGAAATTCGTTGCGCGCGATGGTCAGCGTCAGATGGTCGAGCGCGTGGTTCCAGCCGAGCTGTCCTTCATAGAAGTGATCGACATCGATCATCTGGATGACGGGCGGAGTGGCTGCCTCGTCGGCCGTCATCGCGACGACGGCACTCATGTGTCGCCGCCAAGGGGGGAATGAATGGCCCTGGACCTCCTCGTCGGTTTCATATATTGAAACTCGATTTCGTTAGCTGGCGTTCATGCTACCGAAGGCGAACACGCTGTCAAGCAGCGAAGGAAGAGGCAGCGCGGATGCGTGTAGTGGAGGAAGTCGAGCGCTATGGCGTCTCGACGGTGGAACGGGCGTTGGACGTACTACGTGCCTTCACGCATCGACAACCTGAGCTGTCGCTGACCGACATCTCTGCGACGACCGGACTGCACAAGGCGACGGTGTTCCGTCTGCTGGCCACGCTCTGCAGAGGCGGCATGACAATGAAGAACCCGCGGACCGGTCTCTACCGGCTCGGGTTTGCCGTCATCGCGATGTCCGAGGTGGCGAAAACCTCGACCGGCTTCGTCACTCAGGCGCGCCCCTTCATGCGCCAGATCCGCGATGAGCTGAACGAGACCGTCTACATCGCGGTCCGTGTGGGAGATGACAGGATCAACCTGGATCAGCTCGAGGGCATTCGCGATTTCCGGCGCGTGGTGACGCTGGGGAAGCTGAGCCCGCTCTATGTCGGGAGCACCAGCCACGTCATTCTTGCCGCGCTGCCAGACGAAGAGATTGCGGCATATATCGACAGGACTGAGTTCGTGCCGCCCTTTCCCGGCGCTAAAATCGATGCTCCGACGCTACGGCGTGCGATCACCGAGGTCCGGCGCAACGGCTATGCGGAGACGCACAACAAGCGTGTCGATGAGGGTGCGTCAATTTCCTCAGTGGTGCGCAGTTCCGGCGCCGAGATCGTGGGCGCGCTGACCGTTTCGATCCCAATCGGCCGCTACACCGGCCCGGTCCGCGCACGCACAATAGAGGTGGTGACTACCGCGGCCCGGGCCCTGTCGGCACAGTTGGGCGGCAATTGACCGCAGGGGCAAAACTGACATGACCGTAACTCTGGATACAAAGGTCCGGTCTCGGCGACGCGCACGTAGCCCCTCGATGGTTAGGGCCGGATGGTTCGCGCCGGCAGTGGCCATTGTCGACCCCCACAGCCACATTTATGCTCGGCATTGAGCCCGACTTCGCCGGTGCAATCGCGCCTTTAAAGATGCCGAGCGAACGAAATACCGTCCGGGAAATCCAGACTATAAGCGGCGAGGCTACCATGTTCGACCAGGATCTGGCGGTATCGGGTCGCGGTCACTGGGAGTTGGTACAACGCGTGGCGCAAGCAGCCAAAAGCTCGTCCCGGAACGACTAGAGGCGCTGCACGTTCCAGAACACCGGGATGCCATGCAGCACGCCGGACAAATCGGCACGATAGGCTGATTGTCGATAATACAGCCCAAGCGGATAATAGGGCACATCCTGAAACGCCTGGATCTGGATTTCCGCGGCAATCTTCTTCTGCGCATCGAGATCGGGGTCGGCAAACCACGCCTCGCGCAGGCGCTCAAGGCCGGGATTGCTCGGCCAGCCGAACCATGCCGCAGCGCCGTTGCCGCGTAAGGCCTGATTGCCGGCAGGGCTGAACACGTCGAGTCCGGCCAGGCTGGTGCAGAACATGTTCCAGCCACCCTGATCCGGCGGCTTCCTGAGGGCGCGCCGCTGCACCACCGTGCCCCAGTCAGTCGCCTGATAATCCACATTCATACGGGACTTGCGCAACATGTCCGCGGCAACCTCGGTCAGCGCGGTTAGGATGGGAAAATCGGCGGGCCCCATCAGCACGATCTTCTCGCCCTTATAGCCGGCTGACTCGAGGGCGCTCCGGACCAGGCCGTAGTCCCGCTTGCCGGTCAGCGTGGGCATGCCCGCGTCGGTCGCCAGTGGCGAGGCAGGAGCGAAATAACCAATCGGCGCCCGCCATTGCGACCTGTCGGTACCGACCGCGGCGCTCATGAAGTCAGTCTGATCGATTGCACCGAACAGTGCGTGGCGCACCGCTCGATTGTCGAACGGCGGATAAAGGTGATTGGGCCGCAATACCGCGCAGAACCCCGTGGGGTCGAGTAGCATAAGCCTGATGTCGCGATCCTGCCGCAGGTCATCGAGCAGGTCGACCAGTGCGACCTCCATCCAGTCCACCTCACCCAGCCGCAGCGCGTTCAGCGCCGTCGCTTCGTCAGGAATGACATGCCATTCGACGCGGTCGAAGTGCGCGACCTTCGGTCCCGACGTCCAATCCGGTGGACCGTCCTCGCGAGGCTTGTAATCGCGAAAGCGTTCGTAAACGACCAGCGCGCCTTGAACCCGTTCGTTTGCCCCGAAGCGAAACGGGCCGCTGCCCACCACCTCCGGCACCTGCTTGAACGGATCAGTAAGAGCGAGCCGCTCCGGCATGATCGCGCACATATTGCTTGCCGACTTGCCGAGTGCGTCCGGCAGCAAAGGGAACGGTTCCTTCAGGCGAAACACGATCATACGATCATCGGCGGCACGCAGCTCGTCAGTACGTTGCATGAGCGCCTGACCAAACGCGTCACGCACGCACCAGCGGCGGATGCTGGCGACGCAATCCCTTGCGAGCACCTTCTGCCCGTCATGGAACATCAGGCCATCGCGCAAGGTCAGCCGCCACGTCCGACCGTCGTCCTCGATGGCATGGCCGGCGAGCATCTGCGGTGTTGCCTTGCACCCCTGCGACGGCCCGGTCTGGCCATAGAGCGTGTCGAACACGGCAAACGCGTGGTTGCGTGTCCG
>DATAPW010000201.1:0-2221 GCA_036265005.1 Acetobacteraceae bacterium
CAAGGATATCTTCACGGTGGCGGAACATCTTGGGGTGAAGCTGTGATGCGTGTGGTTGCCCCCTCCCCAACCCTCCCCCGCTCCGCGGGAGAGGGGGCACTGGCCGCGACGGGTTGGGGAGGGGGCAACCATCCATGAGCCGCATTGCCACCCGCTTCGCCGCGCTCAGGCGCGAGAGCCGCGGCGCGCTCATCCCGTTCGTCGAGGCGTGGGACCCCGACGCCGCCACCTCGATGGAACTGCTGCGCGGCTTCCCTGGTGCCGGCGCCGACCTGATCGAGATCGGCATCCCGTTCACCGATCCGATGGCCGATGGCCCGATCATCCAGGCCGCCGGCAAGCGCGGCCTGAGGGCCGGCGTGAAGGTCGCGCATGTGCTGACCATGGTGCGCGAGTTCCGCCATGGCGATGACACGACGCCGATCGTCCTGATGGGCTACCTGAACCCGATCCTGTCGTACGGTCCCGAGCGCTTCTGCGCCGATGCCGAAGCCGCCGGCGTGGACGGCCTGATCATCGTCGACCTGCCGACTGAGGAAGCCGACCTGCTGGTGCCGCCGGCGCGGGCGCACGGGCTGGACATCATCCGCCTGGTGGCGCCGACCACCGACGACAAGCGGCTGCCCCTGGTCCTCGATGGCAGTTCCGGCTTCGTGTACTACGTCAGCATCACCGGGATCACCGGCACGCGCAGCGCGACCTCGGAGCATCTCGCCGAGGCGATCCCGCGCATCCGTCGCGTCACTGACCTGCCGATCGCGATCGGCTTCGGCGTGCGCAGTCCGCACCAGGCGGCGGAGGCGGTGCGGGTCGCCGACGCGGCGGTGGTGGCGTCGGCGCTGATCGACACCGTGGCGGCGAGCCTCGACGAGCAGGGGCGCGCGAAGTCGGGCGCGGTGGCCAAGGTGCTCGAGCAGGTGCGTGCGCTGGCGGCGGGCGTGCGCGGCGCGCGGGTGCCGGCATGAACTGGCTGACCGAATTCGTCCGTCCGAAGATCCGCACGCTGTTCGCACGACGCGACGTGCCGGAGAACCTGTGGCACCAGTGTCCGGCCTGCGAGCAGATGATCTTCCATCGCGACCTGCTGGCGAACCTCAAGGTCTGTCCGCATTGCGGCCACCACATGCGCATGGGCGCGGTCGAGCGTCTCGGCATGACATTCGACGAAGGCAGCTTCACGCGCATCGAGTTGCCGAAGGCGGCCGTCGATCCGCTGCGGTTCCGCGACAGCAAGCGCTATACCGACCGGCTGAAGGAGGCGCGCGACAAGACGCATCTCGACGATGCGCTGGTGGTGGCGCATGGCAGGATCGAGGGCCAGCAGGCCGTCGTCGCGGCGATGGAGTTCGAGTTCATGGCAGGCTCGATGGGCGCCGCGGTGGGCGACGGGTTGCTTGCGGCGGCACGGCTGGCCGTGCTGCAGGACGCACCGCTGATCGTGTTCACCGCGTCGGGCGGCGCGCGCATGCAGGAAGGCACCATCAGCCTGATGCAGATGCCGCGCAGTGTCATCGCGACGCGGTTGGTGAAGGAAGCCGGGCTGCCGTACATCGTGGTGCTGACCGATCCGACCACCGGCGGCGTCACCGCGAGCTTCGCCATGCTGGGCGATCTGCAGATCGCGGAGCCTGGCGCGCTGATCGGTTTCGCCGGCCAGCGGGTGATCGAGCAGACAGTCCGGGAAAAGCTGCCCGAGGGATTCCAGCGTGCGGAATACCTGCACGAGCACGGCATCCTGGACATGGTGGTGAAGCGCACCGAACTGAAGGCGACACTGGCGCGGGTGATTGGCTTGCTGCGGATCAAGGAACTGCCGGCGGCGGCATGATGCTCGCTCGTTTGCCATGGTGGCGGCTATGAGCGGCCGCATCGAGGGTATCGTCGCCCGGCTGCATGGCCTGCATCCGCGGCTGATCGACCTCAGCCTGGACCGGCTGCTCGACCTGCTGGCGAAACTGGGTCATCCGGAGCGGCGCCTGCCGCCGGTGATTCATGTCGCCGGGACGAACGGCAAGGGCAGCACCTGCGCCTTCCTGCGCGCGATGGCCGAGGCCGCGGGGCAGCGCGTGCACGTCTATACCTCGCCGCATCTGGTGCGGTTCAACGAACGCATCCGCCTCGCCGGCGAACTGGTGTCGGATGAAGCGCTGGCGGCGGCGCTGGAGCATGTCGAGCTGGTGAATGCCGGCGCGGCGATTACCGTGTTCGAGGTCATCACCGC
>DATAPW010000202.1:0-1718 GCA_036265005.1 Acetobacteraceae bacterium
CACGCCATTGGTCAGCAGGACCAGCGTAAACTGCCACTCGAACTCAGGCATTGGCAGCCTTAGCTAATGGGATCAGCCGGGTGCGTCCTTCGAGACGGCCGCTTTGCGGTCTCCTCAGAGGCTGTGAATGTTTTGACGGCATCTCTGTATTTGGTATGATGGGGGCGGTCGAGCACAAATTGTGCAGGTCATCCGGAGGGGAGGGATGACGGAGCTGTTCGGGGGATTGCCGGAGCAGGCGGTACCGCCGGCACCGGGACGAGGAACGCCGCGATTGCGACAGCCGGAGCGCGATCAGCCAGGATGGCAGATCCTGGCGCTGGATGATCTGGTGACGCCGGACCATCCGGTGCGGGCCGTGTGGGCGTTTGTCCAGAGGCTGGATTTGCAGCCGCTGCACGAAGCGGTAAAGGCGCGCGAGGGGCGGCCGGGGCAGGCGCCGGCAGTACCGGAGTTGCTGCTGGCGCTGTGGTTGTGGGCCACCGTTGAGGGGATCGGCAGCGCCCGCCAGCTGGATCGGCTGTGCACTGAGCATCCGGCCTATCGCTGGCTGTGCGGCGGGGTGTCGATGAACTATCACAACCTGGCCGATTTCCGGACGGACCATTCCGATATGCTGGAGCGGCTTCTCGCCGACGGTGTTGCGGCGCTGGTGGGCGAAGGTCTGGTGGCGCTGGAGGTGCTGGCGCAGGACGGTTTGCGGGTGCGCGCGGCGGCGGGAGCCAGCTCGTTCCGCCGGCGCCCCAGCCTGGAGAAATTGGCGCAGGCGGCGCAGAACCGGGTGGCGCGGCTGCGCCAAGAAGCACAGAACGATCCGGCGGGAAGCGATCGCCGCCGGCAGGCAGCGCAACAGCGTGCCGCGCGCGAGCAGCAAGACCGGGTCAAGGCGGCGCTCGACCGCATGAAAGAGTTGGAGGCCGAACGCGATCGCCGCACGAAGACCAACAAGGCGCAGGTGGAAAAGCAAAAGGAGCCGCGCGCCTCGACCACCGACCCCGAAGCACGCTCGGTGAAGATGGCTGATGGCGGGTTTCGGCCAGCCTACAACCTGCAGATCGTCTGCGAGCCGCAAAGCCAAGTCGTCGTCGCCGTCGATGTCGACACCACCGGTTCCGATCACGGGATGGCGCGGCGCGGTCTGGAGCAACTGGCCGCCGGCGACGTCAGGCCGGCCGACTACCTGGTCGATGGCGGCTTTGCCAAACACGAGGACATCGAGTGGGCGCACCAAGCCGGCATCCGGCTGTGGTGCCCGGCGATGAAGAACAAACATGGCACGGATCGCTATGCACCGCGCCCTCAGGACGGCCCGGGGGTGGCCGATTGGCGGCAGCGAATGGCCGGCGAACTCGGTAGGATGATGTATAAGCGGCGCTGCCAGGCCGAGTGCGTCAACGCCGCAGCGCGCCGCATGGGGCTCACGCGCCTTCTGGTCCGCGGCAAAGAAAAGGCGCGCACCATCCTGCTGTGGGTCGCCCTCGCCCACAACATGATGCGCTCGTTCGCATTGCGCCGGGCCACCGCAGAGGTTGCCGCATGACGGGACCGCGGTTTCTGACACCTCGCTGTATCCCAACCATACTGCACCCACCGCCGATCTGCGCCCGCAATGCAGCGGCTGCCCGAATGCCGGCTGCTCGACCGAAGGCCAACGAACCGCATTCCGTCGCGTCCTTGCGCGCCGCAAAACCAAAGGTTCACAGCCTCTCAGGATGAGG
>DATAPW010000203.1:0-3325 GCA_036265005.1 Acetobacteraceae bacterium
CATGAGCGGGATGTCACGCCCCGCTTGGGCATTTCACATACCACGATTGGATAACATTCCGCTCGTGAGATGGTACTTTGTAACCAGTGCGATTGCACTGGGCCTGCTTTCATTGGCATTGTCAGTGCTGACGGTAACGGCCCGCGCCAAACTCTGGTTCGGTCCACAGACCCTCATTTTTGGCATCGTCGGGCTCATCGTCGGCGGCGTCATTGCACTATTAGCACGATCATTTGCCCATGCTCCGGGAGCACAATATTTCGACCAACCACTGCTCTCGAAACATGGAGTGATCGGCATTATACTCGCCTGTGCAGGCATCTCGATTTGTGTCTGTTATTTCGCGTTCGCCGCATTCCCCAACTCCGCAGATGAGTACGGATTCCTGTTTCAGGCCGATACCTTCAGTCACGGCCGGCTCTGGAATACGCCGCCCACCGATCCGGCACTATTTGCTCAGAACTACATCGTCGCCCGAAACGGCGAGTGGGTGAGCCAGTACCTCCCCGGCTGGCCGGCGGTACTCGCAATATTTGAACTGGTGCATCTGCCGCCGTGGTTGGCCGCCCCGGCATGCGGCGCCGGCCTACTGATGCTCCTCTGGGCGGCTTTGCGGCTGGAATGCTCGTCGCGGGCGTTGACCGCGGCTTTGCTCGTCGCCTATGCCACGTCTGATTTCTTCCTGCTGAACAGCGCCACATATTTCTCCCATTGTGCCAGCGCGCTCGCTGTGACCGGCAGCGTCGTCTGCATGCTCCGCGCCGAACGTGATGACGCCTGGTGGTGGCCGGCCGGAGCTGGCATCTGCTTCGGCCTGGCATTGTTGTGTCGCCTCGACAGCGCCATGCTGGCTGGCGTTGCGGCCCTGGCAGGCTGGATAGAACAGGGCTATCGGCGGCGAACTCTGCTGCTCGGCATTGCCGGGGCGTTGCCGCCGCTCATGGCGTTTGCCGCTTACAACGCATTGATCACCGGCAGTCCATTCATGGTGCCGACCGCCTGGGCCGGAAACGTCGGCATCGGATTCCATGGTCTGACAGGTGTCGAGCATCAGCCGGAACGTTTCCGCATGCTGGTGCAGACCTTCTGGCGGCTTGGCGAGCTGGCCGACACCGCATCGCTCTTGCTGCCCACACTCTATTTCGCTGCCCTGGTGATGCGCCTGCACGCTCGCCAACTGCGCTTCTACGACGTTATACCCATCGCCAACTTCGTGGTGTTCCTGATCTTCCCGGATCTCGGCGGCTTCCAGATGGGGCCTCGCTATTGGTTCGACGGCTTCGTCATCATGCACATCACGATCGGCAGCGCATTCTCGCAACAGCCAATCGCATTGCAACGGTTTGCCGTTGCCTGCTGCCTGCTGCTGATCCCGGTGAGCCTGGCCCGACTCCCGGCGCAGGTCGGCTTCGAGGCGCGCGTGATGCACGAACGGTCCTCGGTGTTCCGGCTCACCGCGGCCTTGCCACGGGACCAGAAATCCATCGTACTGGTCAACGATTTCCCGAGTGCCTGGAACGACCGGTTCAACCGGACGCAGCCGAACCTTGCCAAAGACCTGGTGCGCAACGGGACTGAACTCGACAAGCCCGTGCTGTACGCGCGTGGCGACATTCCGCATGCGCTGGACCGTGCCTGCGCACTCTTCCCCGATGATGCCATTTTCGCTTTCCACCTGGATAGCGCTCACCCGGCGGGCTGGCTGGACCACCTGGCGTGTCCGAAGGCGCCGAGCTGACCTTCACCGATCGATCCATGCTAGCATCCGGCCATGGCCACGACGTCCATTGCCGTTCAGGAAACGCCCCACGTCTCGCAGCTTTTATGCCGAGCGGACGATGCGCTGATTCTCGGCCATCGCCTGTCGGAGTGGACCGGCCGCGCCCCGATGCTCGAGGAGGAGTTGGCGCTCGCCAACATCGCACTCGATCTCATCGGCCAGGCTCGGTTGCTGTACAGTGCTGCTGGCGCACTGACTGGTCATACCGAGGATCAGCTCGGCTACCTGCGCGATGCCCCGGCCTGGCGAAACTGCCTGCTGGTCGAACTGCCGAACGGTGACTTCGCCGAGACCATCGCACGCCTGTTGCTGTTCTCTGCATTCGCCGATCCATTCTGGCGCGCCGCAAGCGCATCGACCGATGCAACGATCGCAGCCGTCGCCGCCAAGGCGGAGAAGGAGACCGCATATCACGTGCGGCACGCCGCGGAATGGCTGATCCGCCTCGGCGATGGCACTGCCGAAAGCCACAGGCGCTCGCAAACGGCACTCGATGACCTGTGGCCATACACCGGCGAACTGTTCACTGTAGCCGACGCCGGACTGATTGCTGCAGGGATAATCCCGGATCCCGCATCCATGCGCTCCGGTTGGAATGCGACGATCGATTCCACTCTAATCCGCGCCACGCTTCGAAGACCCGGCGATGGCTGGATGCAGTCAGGCGGGCGCGCGGGACGGCATTCGGAGCACCTGGGTTATATATTGGCCGATATGCAATACCTCCAGCGCAGTTATCCAGGCGCCACATGGTAGATGCCACCTTGCTCGATCGTGCACGTGCCGCGCTGGAGACCGTCACAGATCCAGAAATACCAGTGCTGACCATTACCGACCTTGGCATCCTTCGCGATGTGTCGGTGCACGACGATACGGTGGACGTTACCATAACGCCCACCTACTCCGGCTGTCCGGCGATGAACCTGATCTCGCTTGAGATCGAAACGGCCCTGGCGCGTGCCGGCATCAAGGCACGCATCCACACCGCGCTGTCGCCCGCGTGGACCACGGACTGGCTCACTGATGCCGGCCGTCGGAAACTTGCTGCGTACGGCATCGCACCTCCGGAACACACCGCGTCACGCCGCGCCCTGTTCGGTGAGGCGCATCCAACATGTCCGCTCTGCTCCAGTGCAGATACCGAGCTGATCAGCGAATTCGGCTCCACCGCGTGCAAGTCGTTGCACCGCTGTCGCGCGTGCCGCGAGCCTTTCGACGCGTTCAAGTGCCACTGACCAAAGAGAGAGGGAACCCCATGGCGAGACAAGCGATCACTACCGACAAGGCACCAAAGCCGGGCGGACATTTTGCCCAGGCGATTGCCGTCGAAGCGACCGGGCGCCTGGTGTTCATTTCCGGCATGGTCGCGCAGCGACGCGACGGGACGATCGAAGGGATCGGCGACATCGAGGCGCAGACGAGACAGGTGTGCGAGAACGTCAAGGCAGCCGTGGAGGCCGCCGGCGGAACTTTGGCCAATGTCTGTCGCGTGGACGTTTATGTGCGCAACATGGAGAACCTGGCGCCGATCCATAAGGTGCGGCG
>DATAPW010000204.1:0-2448 GCA_036265005.1 Acetobacteraceae bacterium
CGTCGTAGAACCGAAGACCGTCGTGGCTGCCTGAGGAGGAAGGAAGATGATGCGAATCTTCCTGCCTATCATACTGACCGCAGGCGTTGTACTCCCGCCCTCTTGCACCCAGGCCGAGGGGCCAATGCCCTGAAAGCCCGATTTAGGGTCCCGATTGGCCATTTAAAAATTAAATGACAAAATGTTTACCCGTGGGAAACACGAATGAACGGTGATAAGCTCGATCTCGATCTGCTCCGCAGCTTTGTATCGGTCGTCGATGCAGGTGGCTTTACCCGCGCCGGCGACCGCGTTCACCGCACCCAGTGGACGGAATCAGACGCAAGCTAACCAATCACCATCGTTGCCCTCGCATCCGGAGATCTTCGCCAGCAAGGACTCGCGGTCGATCTTGCCCAGGCCGTTTCGGGGAATTGCGTCGACCATCTCGAGGCGTTCCGGGACTTTATATTCTGCAAGCAATGCCGTGACGCCGGCGAGGATCTCCTTTAGGATTATGGCTCTGGTGCCACGCTCCATCTGTACGAACCCCGCCACGCGTTGACCAAGCGCAGGATCCGGCACTCCGACCACGGCGGCATCGCGAACCGCAGGATGGGCAGTCAAGACGCGCTCGATCTCGGCAGGGGAAATATGCAGACCGCCACGGATAATAACGTCCATTCCGCGCGAGACGAACCAGAGATCATCATTGTCGCCCTGCCGCATTAGATCACCGGTATGAAACCAGCCGTCCTTCAGCGCGTCTTCGATCAAGCCTGGTCCAGCCCAATAGCCGATCGTGACATTGGGTCCTCGCAAAGCCAGTTCTCCAACTTCACCCCGAGGCACTGCAGCGCCGCTGTCATCGATCAGGCAAACCTCGGCGCCTTTGACGATGCGGCTCACCGGTCCTGACGCTGATCCGTAGGTGAGAGAACCAGCCGCCTCTGTTGCACCCCAGAAGCTGCGCAGCTGGGTCCCAAATAATGTCGGGAACTGCTCCTGTAGCCGAGGTGGACACACATCGCCTGATGACAAGCAAATCTTCAGAGAGCGGACGTTGCGTGCCCGTGCCCGTTGGCGTTCCAGTAGTGCGCCAAACATCGCGGGGACTCCAGGAAGCCAGGTGCACCCATGACGCTCGATGGCGTCGAGTACGGCATCGGGATCAAATCGCTCTACGAAGACGATCGTCACGCCGAACCGTAGACATGCCAGGAAGAGAAATAGCCCGAACCCGTCGGCCAAAGGCAAGGCGATGGCTGCCGTCTGGGCGCCATCGAGTCCCAGGTACCTTGCAGACCCGGTAATGGCATTCAGCGTTGCCTGGGTGTGAGTGACGAATCTAGGCTGGCCGGTCGTTCCAGAAGTCGCGAGCAGCACCGCGGGCGCGTGGACCTCCGGCTCTGCGTTTAGCGGCCTCGCGTCGCCCTCCTCGAGCAATTTCGGCAACCCTTGCGTCCAGGGATCATCAACCGCGTCGCCGACAATGAAACGCGCATTCCACGGTACGATCGAGGCATCGGTCGCGGCGATGTGCCGGTAGAGATCCGCTTGGCCGATATAGAGGGTGGGCAGCAACTGCTGTAACAGCGGCCTAAGTTCCGCGGATTTCAATCGTATATTCAGCGGTGCTGCAATAGCCCCAATTTGAAAGCAGGCGCAAAGGGCAACGGCAAGCTCAGGCACGTTCGCCATATGCAGGGCCACGCGATTGCCTTTTCCAAGACCACGCCCGACCAATCCGCGCGCGAGGCGTTCGACTGCATCCACCAACCGCTGGTATGTCCAGACGTCTTCGCCGAGCTGGAAGGCTATGCTCTTCGGGCGGGATCTCGCATGCTGGTGCAGCGCCTCTATCAGTGTCATCGTCATTTGCTTCCCCAGATGAGTTGTAGCGATCGGGTCCAGTGCCCACGGCGGTGTGCACGGCCAACTTTTGATGGTCATAGCGTCCTGGTTTCGAACCCTTGGCCTCCAATGCAAAGATAATGGGCGGGCCACACTACAGGGTCAGTGCGCGTAGTCGATGGCCGCGTCGGCACTGCTGCGGCCCGCGATGCATTCGAGCAGTTCGCGGCAGATTGGCCGGGTTTGCGGCTCGTGGCGCCTGATCGCGTCGGGCGTAAATGCCGGCTACCGGATGATTTCAGTGTGGGAATATTGCGTTGCGACCGTGACGACTCGCTCAGCATCTGCCCGCCATTGAAGCTTCGGTCGAAGCCGGCGCGCAGGGAGGCGTCCAGCGTATCAGCTCCTCGTGGAGCTGGTCGGCCACCCGGGAATGTGCAGCGAGGTAGTCCAATTTGGGGTCTGTCGTGGCACTCGGCAGAGCCGTTATCGGCCGATGCTCGGCGCGCGTTACCTGCGATGGGCCGGTTATTGACCGGGAAGACCCAGTCGCCAGATCGTCGCCGAACGTGTTGATGGAGATGGCGCCAAGACCAGCGCCGATCGCCGCCAAGG
>DATAPW010000205.1:0-3324 GCA_036265005.1 Acetobacteraceae bacterium
CACGCACGCGGCGCGTCACGACGGCAGCCAGCTTGCCAACGTGCTCGACACGGCGAACACGGCGAGCGAGGTGTGGGCGGACACCGCCTACCGCAGCAAGGCGAACCTGGCACTGATCGAGAAGCGCGGCCTGGTCGCGCAGTTCCAGCGCGCCAAGCCGCGCTGCCAACCGACGCCGCCGCACATCGCCCGCGGCAATGCGACACGGGCACGCGTACGCAGCCGGGTCGAGCACGTCTTCGCCGCCGAGAAGCGGCGCATGGGACTGGTGGTGCGCACCATCGGCCTGGCGCGCGCGACCGCGAAAGATCACGCTCGCCAATCTCGCCTGCAACATGCGGCGGCTCGCCTGGATCGACGCCAGACCCGCGCCCGCGTGACCGCTCGGCCGGTTCGCACCAGCCAATCCCGCGCAACAAACTCCATCAGCAGGCCAAAATCCCGCTCGCTCGCGCCACGCCAGCCCTCACCCACGGCCGAAACCAACCGGAAACGCCGCCGTCATGGCGTTCTTCGAGGTGTCCGCTTGATGCCCGCGCGCCCGCCTCATGTGCCCGGCCGAGTAAATAGAAAGTCTGAGGTCCTAATTTCCTGTCGGAGCCTGCGGCGATGCCGCGCCGGCGATCGCCCGGAACGTCTGCATCACGTCGAACGGGAACACGATGGTCGAACTCCGCTCACTGGCGATCTCGCTCAGCGTCCCGAGGTAGCGCAATTGCATTGCCCCAGGACTGGTCGCCAGGATCTCGGCGGCCTCGACCAGTTTCTGCGCCGCCTGCTGCTCGCCTTCGGCGTTGATGACCTTGGCGCGGCGGAGGCGCTCGGCCTCGGCCTGGCGCGCGATGGCGCGGACCATGCTGTGGTCGAGGTCCACCTGCTTGATCTCGACGTTGGTGACCTTCACGCCCCAGGCTTCCGTGTGCATGTCCAGGATCTCCTGGATATCGGCGTTCAGCTTGTCGCGCTCACCAAGCATCTCGTCCAGCGTGTGCTTGCCCAGCACTGAACGCAGCGTGGTCTGTGCAAGTTGGCTGGTGGCCTGCAGGAAATTCTCGATCTGGATCACCGCCTTGTCGGCGTCTACCACGCGGAAATACAGCACCGCGTTGACCTTCACCGAGACGTTGTCGCGCGAGATTACATCCTGACTAGGCACATCCAGCACCACCGTGCGCAGATCGACGCGCACCATCTGCTGCGCGTACGGCACCAGCAGGAACAACCCTGGCCCCTTCACGCCGGTGAACCGACCGAAAGTGAAGACCACCGCACGCTGGTATTCGCGCATGACGCGGATCGCCGAGCTGGCGACTGCCACGATCGCCACCAGGATGACGGCAAAGATAATAAGGGGAAGGTTCAATGTGGTTTTCCCGTCGCGGCGCTCAGGCCGGTTCCACGAGCAGGGTGAGGCCGTCGCGGCCGATGACACGGATCATTTGGCCCGATTGCAGCGGTCCCGTTGCCCGCGCACGCCAGCGTTCACCCTGCACCACCACCTCTCCCTGCTGGCCCGTCCAGCCGATGATCGTCCGTCCCGGCGCGCCAACCAGCGCGGCGGTGCCGCTTGCCATCGGACGCCGGCGCGCGCGCACCAGCAGCGCCAGCACCAACCCGAACAGAGCAGCGCTGGCCAGCGTGGCGCCGGCAATCACCGCCAGCGGCAACTGCGCGCCTCGCGCCTCGAACATCAGCAGTGATCCGATCACGAACGCGCTGATGCCGCCAAGAACGAAAGCGCCAAACGACGGCACGAACGCCTCGGCGGCCATTAGCCCCAGGCCGAACAGCACCAACGCCAGCCCGGCATAATCGATCGGCAGCAGATTGAGGCCGTAGCCGCCGACCAGCAGGCAGATGACGCCGATCACGCCTGGTGCGTAGATCCCGGGATGCGACGCTTCGAAGGCGATGCCGAATAGCCCGGCCAGCAGCAGCAGGTAGACGATCGAGGGATCGGTCAGCAACGCCAGCAATCTGTCGCGCAGGTCGGGCTCCACCTCGGCGAACGCCAGTCCGCTGGTATCCAACAGTAACGGCTTGCCCTGCACAATCACGCTGCGGCCGTTCGCCTTGGCCAGTAGGTCCGTCAGGTCGGCCGCAACGAGGTCGATCACGTGCTGTTCCAGCGCGACGTCGTAAGGCACGCTGACCGCCTCGCGCACCGCCTTCTCCGCCCAGTCGGCGTTGCGTGCGTGCAACGTGGCTAGACCGCGGATATAGGCGACGGCATCGTTGGTCATCTTGGTCAGCTCAGCGTCGCGCGGCGTGGCCGTGGCGGGTTGATCCGCCTTGCGGCCATCGTCGGCGGGCTTGGAGTCGGATCCGGCGAGCGGCGTCGAGGCGAAAAGGGAAACCGGCGACGCGGCACCCAGATTGGTGCCTGGCGCCATTGCGGCAAGCGCGGCAGCGTACAGGATAAAGGTGCCGGCGCTGGCGGCACGCGCCCCGCTTGGCGCCACGTAAGCGAGCACCGGAATCGGCGAGGCCAGCATGGCGCGGATGATGTCGCGCATCGCACTGTCCAGCCCCCCGGGCGTGTCCATGCGCAGCACCACCACCGCGGCATCCTGACGCTGCGCCTCATTCAAGCTGCGCACGACATAGTTGGCGCTGCCGGGACCGATCGCGCCGTCGAGCGCGATCACCGCAGCCTTGCGCGGCGCCGCGAGCACCTGCGTGCACGCGATTACCAGCAGCCATGCCACCAAAAGCCCGCGCGATATCGCCATCGGCCAGCCTCTGTTTCGCACTGTAGCCCAATCGAGGGAGGGATTAACCCCGACTTTCGGTCTCACCCCGTGATTTCGGCAATTTGGCCGATCGGCTGCATGCCAGCCGGAGAACCGCCTGATGCCAGAGGATCGAGGCGTCTGACGACAGCGGCTAGACTGAGCCCTTGGTCCCATGACCGTGCTGAGAGCACCTCGTGATCTGACTTTCCACAGGGCGTCGGGGCGGCTCGATACGAACGCGATTGGAATGCGGGGCTTCTTCCGCATGGCATGTGCAGCGCACCGCGCGGCCTGCAAGCAATCCGCCCGTTGCTCTACGTCCTCTGCAGTGTGCCCGGTACGCCGCACCGGATCATCATGTCGCGGCAGCGTTCAAGGTAGAACGGGCGGACGTCGCGCGTGGGTGGGCGGCAGCGGCTGGAACCGAGGCCGATCAGCTCCATGCAGAGCTTATCGAGATAACCGTCCCCGCTGGTGTAGTCTCGTTCAATTTCCATCCACAATTTGTAGAACGGCATTGCCTCGCTCACGAGGGCCTGCTGAACCTCGGCGTAGCGTCCGGCTCCGAGATCGGCGAGTAGCTGCAACC